>CAKQDG010000063.1 GCA_934219025.1 uncultured Prevotella sp.
AACTTCCTTCCGGTTTGTTCTGTTACCACAGGCATTTCGTTTAATGCGGTGCAAAGGTAGTGATTTATTTTTAATCGCCAAAATTTTTATAAGAAAAAATAAAAGGAACTTGTCGTTTTTCTTATTATTTTACGTTCTCGTCTTTTCTCCTTTCTCCTTTCTCCTTAGACCTTATTGAATATACGAGATTACTACTTCAGTGTTGGTACTATAGCGAAATAAACCAGTTGCTCATTTGTTTTGTTTATCATGGAGTGGCTGTGCCCATTTGGACAATAGTGAGTTTCGCCAGCCTTGACAATTTCTTCCTTGCCGTCATAGATGAAAGTTGCCTCTCCCTTTATGATATAAACAATCTCGCAGTTCCCCTCATGCTTATGGTAGCCGCTTGATGCTCCTGGGGCAAGGCTACTCATCATGATTTTGTTGTCTGTGTCAATAAAGTTGCGGGTTGAGAGTTCTCCTTCTCCGCCCTTGAAATTCATAATCTTTTCTTCCTTGATTGAATTGAAGTCTATTTTCATGATTCTTTTTTGTTTATAAAATTATTCTTTTCGTTTCCATATATTCATAACCTTCCTCTGGATGGCAATTTGGTTGATTATGGTAACGAGTAGGAACAGAACAAGTCCAAGCAGTATAGACATCATCATGCTGCTTGTTTCGATTTGCGGGAAGAGCGTCTCGATTACTCCCATATAATAGTCGCGCACGAAGTATAGTATTCCCCATGTTATGAACAGTACAGCAATGTTGAGTCCAACCGTAAGCATCTGGTACGGCATTGCCACCCGTTGTGGACTGTAGCCTATCAGTAGCAGGTTTTCAAGTTTTGTTGAATTCTTCTGTACAAGCAGATAGATGCTTAGCATCAGGATGTAGAAGCTCAGCAGACTGATGATAAGTCCGATGACCATCACGAGCGATACGATCATTTTCAGGAAGTAAGTTGTTTTCTCGGCCTGCAGCTTGTCGCTTTCCACTTCATATCCCTTCCGGTCAAGATATTTCGTGATGTTGTCGTCGGCTGGATTCCCCACTTCCACGATAAGTCGGGTAGGGTCGGAATTTTCTCCCGGTGCGTAGTAGCCGTTGCTCCAGTCCATAAATTTCTGTGGCACGAGGATAGTGTTCAGCCTGTTTGAAAATCCTATAACCTTTCCTTTGTATTCATCGCTGTGTCCGTTGCCGTGGATAAAGATTTTGAAGTCGATCATCCCCACAAGGCCGTCGCTGATTTTCGGCAGTGAGTGTGTTTGTGCGAATCCAAAGTTATACATGTTTATGTATGTGCGTGGCAGGATGATAGGCACTTCGTGGCTGCCTTCCTTGTATGTCCAGTCCTGTAGCGGTACGTCTACAAATCCGTCTGGCACGCTTTCGAAGAAGAGTTCGGAGTTAAGTATCGACTGTCCGTTCACTCCCATGTTGGCATCAACCTTATATTCGGTAGAGGTGAACTTGCCGGCTTTCTTCGTGAATTTCTGTTGTGCGAAATCATCTAATTCCGAGTTGTTGAAAGTGTTTGACTTGCCCGAAATGGCGCTTGCCGCTCCAATCTTCTTGCTCACTATGAGGTAGTCGGCCTTCATGAAGCTGTCCTGCGAGGTAAAAACGGGCAGGACATCGTTGTAGAATTGGAATCCGAGTAGAACGATAAACATTCCGAAGAGGTTGGCGAAGAAGAAGCCTACAAATTGCGGAACGCTGATATGCTGTCTTAAAAGTTTCCAAACCAAATTCATAATCTGTATGTTTTGTCGTATTTTAAATTCATGTGTTTGCCGATACTGGTCACGATAATGCCGGCTCCCTGTCTTTTTGCCTCTGTGGTCATGATGTCTGCCATTATTGCAGAATTGCGGTCGTCGAGATGGCTTATCGGTTCGTCGGCGAGAATAAAGTCGAAAGGTTGAACGAGAGCCCTTATCATGGCTACACGCTGCTGCTGTCCGAACGACATTAGTCCCACTTTGCTGTCGAGTTTGTCGGCGATGCCGAGGCGTTCAAACCATTGCTCGATTTCTTTCCTTTGTTTGAATCCTGTCAGTTTGTTCTTGATTTCCACGTTTTCCCAGGCTGTCAGTTCCGGGAAAAGCCTCAGTTCCTGAAAAAGGTATGCCAGATGAGACTTTCTCATTTCCACCCAGTCTTTTACTTTAAAGTTTGTGGTGGGAGTGTTGTCAAACATTACTTTCCCTGTGTAGTCATGCCTGTAGCCAAGGATGTAGCTGCAGAAAGTGCTCTTGCCCTTTCCGCTTTCCGCTTCCACGAGGTACAGCTTGTCTTTTTCAAAAGTGGCGCAACTTTTCCATATATCCGACTCGAGCTTTTCTTGATGTTCGAATACGTGTGGCACCACGTCGCTAAATATAATTTTTTCCATTTTCTTTTTTAGCAGAAACTATTTTATGCTGTATACTATATAATTTACATTTCCAAAAAGAGGTTTCAGTAAATCGGTAACGAATTGAAGGTCTTTGTTTTCATCAATCATATGCTTCACGTTGATTACCATGCAGAACCTTTCGCCGGGGATAAGCTTCCTTACGTCAGATGAGAGTTGTGTTTTGGCTGGCTTCAGAATATTCTCGCCAATTTCTTCCATTGAACTGCCGTAGAACTCCTTTGCTGTGGATACACCAAACCAGAATCTGGCGTCGCTGCTGTTGTATACGAATTTGTTTTTGCCGCATGTAGTTATGCTGTTTCCATTTTGGCATGATTCTTTCCAATAGTCCACATCTTTAAGGAAATCCGTCTTGGCAAGTTGAGCTGCCATACTCATGCTGATGTTCTTGTCAGAAAAGGCATCAATGCCGAATGTCATTTCTCCGTCCACGCATCTCAGAATATTGTCCATGTCGATGGCTGTGTTCATTCCGGCGAGCAGTACTCCAAGACTTGCGCTGTTGTGCATCATATTCACAAAGTCGTTTCCGTTAGCATTCAGGAATATGGAGCAGAGCGTGTTTCCCGGTATGTTGTTGATGTAGTGTCCTTTTATCTTTCTGAGTTTTGCATTTGAGGTATTCAGAGCCTTGTCGATGTCTTTGTTAAACGAGAAAGGCTTGCCGCTGATGCTCATGCATCCGTTGCTGTTTGTCGTCAGTGAGGCTGCGATACACAGCTGTGAGGCGTCGGCTCCCTTTGGCGCACCGATGGTGAACGGGGCGGCAAGTTTTTCCGGGAGGGCATCAACCTGTGCCACAATGCTTACGGGAGAGTTTATGCTGTCGAGCTTGTCGAATAAAGGTGTGGAACGTATGCCTTCATCCTCATCTTGTTTTAGGTATTTTGCAAGCGATCTTATTGCGTCGGCCTGCTGTGCGGGCAGAATCGGACCGATAATTACAGCAGCCTTGTCTGAAACCCCTATTGCCCAGGAGTTGTTTAACAAGGCAAAACAAAAGTCGCGTTTTTCTGTCGTCTTGCTGCAAAATCCTTTTTTGTTGAGTTTTTCAAGCCAGTCTAAAAGAGAAGACTTGTCGTTTACTTTTACACACATGCCGAGATTTCCGTCGGTTGTTTCAAAAAGGAAAATTTTGCTGGCGAAGTCTATTCCACATTCCTCCGCGTTGTCCACTTTCAAAAGAGAATTTACTACGTTGTTCTCTGCCGTGCCTGTTTGCTCGTTGAGAGCCTTTGTGTCGATGGTAATCAATGCGTTGCTGTTTGCCGGTATGGCATTGATGTAGTCATTGTCCGAGCACGAAGAATAAATGCAAATGCAAGCTATGGTAGCTAGCATTTGCAATACTATTGTTTTTATACTTCTCATATCCTGAACAAGTTTAAAGTTCTTTTTACCTTATTAATCCCATCTTTTTTCCTGCTTATTCCTTTCTGCATATCAGTTGGGCAGCCATTGCTGCATATAGGGCAGCCGTTTCGGTGCGAAGCCGGCTTTTGCCTAACGATACAGGAATGTAGCCGTTTTCCATGGCAAGTCTCACCTCGTCGATAGAAAAGTCGCCTTCCGGACCTATAAGCACTGTTATGTTGTCTGCTTCTTGCTTGTGCTCATTTATAGTGCTAAACAAATCCACGCTTTCAATTTCATTGTAGCAATGTGCTATGAATTTCATTCCTGGTCTGCTGTTTTTCACGAAGTCCTTGAAAGAAGTCATTGGTGATAGTTGCGGTTTCCACGGCTTTCGGCTTTGTTTCATTGCCGAAACGATAATTTTGTCGAGCCTCACAGTGCGCATCACTTTCCTTTCGGAGAATTTACAGTTAAGGAATGCCAGTTCGTCCACACCTATTTCTGTTGCTTTTTCGGCAAACCATTCTGTGCGGTCCATCATTTTTGTCGGAGCCATGGCGATGCAAATTCTGCCGTTCCATGTTTTTTGCTGCGGCATGGCCTCCTTAATCTCGTAGAGACAATGTTTCGTTGCCGCTAATGTTACTTCAGCTTTATAGAAAGTTCCTTCGCCGTCCATCAAGAACATCTCGTCTCCGCTTTTCAGGCGCAACACTCTTAGTGCGTGCATAGCCTCTTCTGTAGGCAGTTCATTTGCGTTTGCCGCATCTTGAACATAAAAATATCTTGCTTCTTTCATATAAGTTCACAAATCACGATAACCGTTCTTCTTTATTTTTTCTTTTGTTGATTTCTTTGCTTAACTTTGATGCCAGTTCATAGTTCTCCTCTTCTATGGCTTTTTTCAGGGATTCTTCAAGCATTGGCTCGCTTATGGCATTTATCGGTACCGACAGCTTTTCACCTTTGTTCATGAAATCGTTTGACTGCCGTTTCATGAGCTCTTCTGTAATATAAACCGGTATGTTTGACACCAGCGACAGCAATATTGCATGGCTTGCCTTCACTTTGAAAGTTTTGTCGTTTGAAGTGTCGTGAATCACGGTGACGTATTGTCCTTCCTTTACGTCGTTGATGAGTATTTCATAACAGTCGGTTCCTTTTGCCTTTAGCATCCGTGCCATAACCTCTGGCAGCATGTATTCGGTTTCGGGCATTTTCCTGACTCTCATGTTGATAGCCAACTTGGTGGCCTTGTCGCAAACCATTACTATCTGTCTAAGCTTTAGTTCGTCTGTAAGCACAATAAGTCCGATGTCCTCGTTTCCGAGTATTTCGGCCACATTGTTGAATAGAAGCCTTACCTTGTTCATTGCATATACCCTTTATTGTTGCCTTTTTGCTTTAGTTCTCTTCTTTATGTTTGAACATCATGGCAAAGCTGACGCCTACGGCGAGGGCGAACCCTGCGAAGATAAACCAGCATGTCTGCCAGTCGCCCACAAGAAATCCCTCGTCTGTCCATTGGCAGTAGTGGTTCACTATCTCTCCTGCGAGCAATGTTCCTATTGTTGCTCCCAGTCCGTTTGTCATGAGCATGAATAGTCCTTGTGCCGATGCCTTGATGTCTTCGCTGCATTCTGCATTTACGAACAGTCCGCCCGATACGTTGAAGAAATCGAACGCCACGCCGTAAACGAGACATGATAGGATGAAGAGTATTACGCCAGGGAATGCCGGTCCGCCGAGTCCGAAGAATCCGAATCTCAACACCCATGCAAACATGGCGATAAGCATCACGTTCTTGATGCCGTATCTTTTCAGGAAGAAAGGTATGAGCAAGATGCAGAAAGCCTCGGCGATTTGCGAGATAGATACGAGCAATGTTGCGTTGTTTGCAGCAAAGGTCGTGGCGAGCAGTGGGTCTGCCTTGAAGTGGGTGATGAAAGGTGTGGCATATCCGTTGGTCACCTGCAGCGACATGCCGAGCAGTCCGGAGAAGATGAAGAATAGCGCCATTTTCTTTGTCTTGAACAGCTTAAAGGCGTCAAGTCCGAACATTTCCACGAGAGTCTTCTTTTCTCCACGGTCTTTCTTCTCCACGAGTTTACATTGTGGAAGCATAAAGAAGCTGTACACGAAGAGAATCACGCCAAGCAGTCCGGAAACGAAGAACTGCATGTGTGTATACTGGAATTTCGTGGCATTGTCGGCAAGTGTCAGCGCGAAAGAGCCGTTGCCGAAAGTGGCGCAGTTTACAAACCACATCGTTATTATGAAGCCCACTGTGCCGAGTACGCGGATGGGGGGAAAGTCTTTCACCGTGTCCCTGCCGTGGTCTTGCAGAATCTTGAATGCCACAGTGTTAGACAGTGCGAGGGTTGGCATGTAGAAAGCCACGCTCAGTGTGTAAATGGTCATAAACACGGTTTTGTCGGGCATTGCCTGACTTGCTCCAATCATGCAGAGGGCAATCATTCCGGCTCCTGCAGCCAGATGGCAGAGTCCGAGTAGCCGTTGCGGTTGAATCCACTTGTCGGCGACGATTCCCATTAGCGTTGGCATAAATATGGACACAATTCCCTGTATTGCATAAAACCATGATATTTCTGTTCCCATGCCGGCTTTGCCGAGATAGTTGCCCATAGATGTAAGATAGGCGCCCCATACGGCGAACTCCAGAAAATTCATTACGGACAAGCGTACTTTCAAATTCATTGTATTATAATTTTTAGTTAATCTTTTTCTATATATATAATGTGCAAAGTTAATGTAAAAAAATAAATGGACAAAAGAAAAGGTTATGTTTTTTGGGGTGACAATAAGATTGTTGCTAAAGTTCCGGTTCGGTTTCAGCCCCGATAATTTGTTTGTGCTTATTGATAAAAATAAAAGGATTATATATGAAGCCAAGTAGTCTTCCGACTTGGTATTTCAAATATAATCCTTTGATGCTTTGTGCTTTAGAACTCACTTGTAAAGTGGAACTTTATGTGCTTGAAGTCCTGCTGTGCCATCGACAAAACGTAGCCGGAGTCGGCGAGGAACACGTCTCTTCCGTCTTTGTCTTTTGCCATATACTGGTATTTGCGCTTTTTGAAGTTCTCCAGTTCCTCCGGGTCGTCGCTTTCAATCCAGCAGGCTTTGTACAGGTGTACCGGTTCCCAGCGGCACTTGGCGTTGTATTCGTTTTCCAGTCGGTATTGGATAACCTCAAACTGCAGTTGTCCCACGGTTCCGATAATCTTTCTGCCGTTAAACTGGTTTACGAACATCTGTGCCACGCCCTCGTCCATAAGTTGGTCGATGCCCTTGTTTAGCTGTTTGCTCTTCATCGGGTCGTCGTTCTCGATATATTTGAACATCTCCGGCGAGAACGACGGCAGTCCCTTGAAGTGAAGCTTCTCGCCGTCGGTCAGCGTGTCTCCGATTTTAAAGATGCCGTTGTCTGGCAATCCCACGATGTCGCCAGGGTAAGCCTCCTCGATGGTGCTCTTGCGCTGCGCCATGAATTGGGTGGGGGAGGAGAAACGCACTGTTTTGCCCTGCCTTACGTGCAGATAAGGCTTGTTTCTTTCAAACTTACCGCTGCACACCTTGCAGAAGGCGATACAAGAGCGGTGGTTTGGGTCGATGTTTGCCGTAATCTTGAAGATAAAGCCCGTGAACTTTGGCTCTTCTGGCTTTACCGTGCGCTCCACGGCTTGTGTCGGGCGTGGGCTTGGGGCGATTTTCACAAAGCAGTTGAGCAGTTCCTGCACGCCGAAGTTGTTGAGTGCCGAACCGAAGAATACCGGTGCCACGATGGCCTGACGATAGTCTTCCACGTTGAATTCCGGGTAGACACCCTCCACGAGTTCCAGGTCTTCGCGCAATTTCTCAGCATCCTGTTCTCCGATATGGGCGTCGAGGTCGCTGCTGTTGATGTCCACTTCCACCTTCTCCGTCACTCTCTGTTTGTCGGGGGTGAATAGGTCGAGCTTGTTTTCATAAATATTGTAAACACCCTTGAATTTCGCTCCCTGGTTGATAGGCCACGACAGGGGGCGCACCTTAATCTCGAGTTCCTCCTCAAGCTCGTCGAGCAGGTCGAACGGGTCTCGTCCCTCGCGGTCCATCTTGTTGATGAAGATAATAACTGGAGTGTTTCTCATTCGGCACACGCTCATCAGCTTTCTTGTTTGCGCCTCCACGCCCTTTGCTCCGTCCACCACGATGATGGCCGAGTCAACGGCAGTCAGGGTGCGGTAGGTGTCTTCGGCAAAGTCCTGGTGACCAGGGGTATCAAGAATATTCACTTTGTAACCCTCGTAGTCGAATTCCATCACGGAAGTAGACACCGAGATACCGCGCTGCTTCTCGATGTCCATCCAGTCGGAAGTGGCGGTCTTGCGTATTTTGTTGTTCTTTACGGCACCAGCCACCTGAATCTGTCCGCCAAAGAGCAAGAACTTCTCCGTAAGGGTGGTCTTACCTGCGTCAGGGTGTGAGATGATGGCGAATGTGCGTCTTCTTTCTATTTCGTTAGCCATATTTTTTTAATGAAGAATGAAGAATCTTTTATAAGAATTCCAAATTTTTCAATTTTTAATCGGCATAGCCGGCAACTCTAAATTCTACATTCTAAACTCTTAATTTATTTATTCATATTATTTAAGCAAACCTCCAGACTATCAACCCAATAAGGAATATTGATATTGAAAGTCTCCTTGATTTTAGTCTTGTCGAGCACGCTGTAAGCCGGGCGCTTCACGGGACTCGGGAACTCGTCGCTGTGGCACGGCAGAATATTGCAACCAGTATTGCCGGCAAGTTTTGCAATCTTTATGGTGAAGTCATACCAACTGCACACGCCCTCGTTAGAGAAGTGGTATATGCCGGAATTGTTTTCATAGAGCCGCTCCTCGATAATCTTGTTTATGGCCTTTGCCAGATCGAGGGCGTATGTAGGAGTGCCACACTGGTCGAACACCACCTTCAGTTGCGGTTTCGTGGCCGTGAGATTGAGCATCGTCTTCACGAAGTTCTTGCCGAATTCCGAGTATAGCCATGCTGTGCGCAGGATAATGTGTTTCACTCCCGTGGCGATAATCTTCTCTTCGCCGTGCAGCTTGGTCATGCCATACACACCGGTAGGAGTGCCCTTTTGCTCCTCGCGGCAAGGAGTGTTGTATGGGTCACCGCCAAACACATAGTCTGTGCTGATGTGTACGAGCAGTCCGTCCACCTCCTTCATTGCCTTAGCCAGGTTTTCAGGAGCGGTGGCATTAAGTTTCTCCACAATGTCGCCACCCGTCTCGGCAGCGTCCACGTTGGTCCATGCAGCACAGTTCACGATGCATTCTATATCGTTGTCCTTCACCATTTTGCGGATGTCGTCGAGCGAAGTGATGTCGAGATGCGTGTATCCGTCGCAAACGTCGGTAAAGATATAATTGTCTTTACTCTCCTTTGCCACGATTTGCATTTCATTGCCGAGCTGTCCGCCGGCACCTGTAACTAAAATATTCATAATCTTCTAATCAATTTTAAGTTCACCTTTTTTGTCTTGGAAATAATAGTCGTTGAGCATTCCGATGAATGTGGTTATTTCCTTTATGGCGTGCTCCGTGTCGGGCGACACGGTTTTCTTTTGCAGTCGGAGCATCATCACCCCGTAGAGGGCGTTGAAGCAAGTTTCTATTTCGTTCTCTTCTTTGTTGGCGCCACGCTTGCGCAGTTCCACGATGAACGGTAACACCTTGTAGTATTCGCTGTTGTAGAACGGGAATTTTGAGCTTTGCAGCAGTTCGGCGCTCAGTTCGGCAAGTTGCTGTATGATGATTTTGTTTATCTGCAGATGTCCCTTTTCGCGACACCCCTCGCTGTTCATCATCTTCACCAGATTGCCATACCAGTCGGCCATTTCCTCCTTCTGTTCGTCGGTATATTCAAAGCGGTCTATGTATTCTCGCCTTATCCTTGCCAGTGAGCATCCGTAGGCGCGGATAATATCCTCCACTTGCCACATGTAGAGCAAGTATTCGGCAATGTTCTTTTTTCTTAATTCTTGGGAAATAAACATATTATATAATATAATGTATATTGAAAGTTCTGCCGTTGTGTATCTACTTGCTCATACTTGGCAGGGTGTAGAGATTGAACACGGTGCCGATGAGCACTATTATCGACATTATGATAACGATGCTGCCCACCACCTTGTTGATTAGTTGAATGCCGTTGGTATCAAACACGGCGCGTATCTTGTCCACGAGCCATGTCAGTCCGTACCACCATAGTAGTGCTCCGGCTATGATGCCGAAGTATCCTGCGCTCATCTCCAGCGGATGGTCGGGGATGATGAAGGCAAACTGTGCAAACAGACCCATCATGAGCATGATAATCAATGGGTTGGAAAATGTTACGAGAAAAGCCGTCACCCCGTTGTGCACGAGCGAGCCTCTCGAATTTCTTTTGCTCACGTGCATCTTCTTCACCGGGTTGCTTCTGAATGAATAGATGCCGAACACGAGCAGTATTATGCTTGCGCTGATTTGCAGGATGTATCTGTAGTGCTCGTTGTTTATGAAGTCCATTACGAACGACATTCCCAATCCAGTGATAAGTGCATAGATAAAATCGCTAATGCAAGCTCCTACACCTGTTACGAAGCCGAACCATCTGCCTTTGTTGAGTGTACGCTGCACGCAGAGCACTCCCACCGGTCCCATTGGGGCCGACACGAGGATGCCTATCAGCACGCCTTTGCATAGCAAGTCCAATATGTTTATATGAAATAATGGCATAGTGGGTGCAAAGTTCCGTATTTTTTACGAAAGATACAAATTTTGTGTATTAAAGTTTATTTACCCTACTCAATTCATCAGATTTTTATAGTCCGTCTTTGCCTGCATAATTCACAGAATGACATAATGTATATTATCTGAAGCTACATTCAATTTCTTTTCGCATTTTTATAATCACATACCAATGGTATATGCGGATGTAAGATAAAAGGCTATCTGACAGCCTGTTATAAAAAAATAAGAAGTTTAGAACACTTTTGGACTTGATTTTGTAAAGAAAATAGACAAAACAAGAGCCAAGCAATGCTTCTTATGTGGAAAAGCAATGCTTTTCGGGGAGAGAAGCAATGCTTTGCTCCCGAAAAAGCAATGCTCGGCAATAATCCGCGGTTTTTCGGGGCTTTGCTGAAAAGTGTTCCAAAAGTCGGATTTTGCCTGAATTTTAATAAAAAGCCCTGACGGGTATTTTGGAAAAATGTTTGAAGAATATATGTGTTGGCAGAAAACCGGTATGGCAAATAGGCATGATAAAATTGATATAGATTATCCTTGATATTTAGTATGACAAAAAAAATCGCAATTTTTTTGAGGTTTGACGTATTTGCATTACCTTTGACGTAAATAATAAATTCTTTTGACATAATCATTTTTTTTATGGAATCACAAATCAGCAGCAGACCTTACACCATAGGTCTTGACTTAGGAGGAACAAATGCCGTGTTCGGCATCGTAGACGCTCAGGGGAACATCCTCGAACAGGCATCAATAAAAACCAAGGCATACGACACGGCAGAAGCTTTTGTCGATGCAGGAGTGGAGGCCATCGCTCCTATAATTGAGAAAGTTGGGGGGATAAATAAGATTGAGGGAATGGGAATTGGAGCACCTAACTCCAATTACTATACCGGAATGGTGGACCACGCCCCAAACATTGCCTGGGCTCACGAATGTTCCGTGCCGTTGGCAAAGATGTTTAGCGACAAACTCTCCATCCCCGTATCGATAACCAACGATGCCAATGCTGCCGCCCTCGGCGAAATGGCGTATGGCGTTGCCAAGGGGATGAAAAACTTCATAATGATAACCCTCGGCACGGGAGTTGGCTCGGGAATAGTGATAAACGGACAGATGGTTTACGGTTCCGACGGACTTGCCGGAGAACTGGGACACGTTACGATGGTTCGCGAGAACGGACGCCTCTGCGGATGCGGCAAACGCGGTTGCCTGGAGGCATACTGCTCTGCCACAGGTGTGGCACGCACGGCAAGGGAACTTCTCGAAAACAGCGACGAGCCATCTCTTCTGCGCCAGCTGAATCCCGACGACATCACTTCGCTCGAAGTGTCGAAGGCTGCCGCAAAGGGCGACGCCCTGGCATGCCGCGTATACGAGTTTACAGGAAAGATGCTCGGTGAGGCGTGTGCCGATTTCACAACATTCTGCTCGCCCGAAGCTTTCGTTTTCTTCGGTGGACTAACCAAAGCCGGCGACTTGCTAATGAAGCCTCTGCTGAAAAGCTACGACGAGAATGTGATGGCCGTGTTCCGCGGCAAGGCAAAATTCCTCGTCAGTTCGCTCGACGGCGCCGGAGCTGCCGTGCTTGGCGCGAGCGCTATAGCAAAGAAATGCGAGTAAAAGGAAAAAGACAGTATTGATGGATAACAGAAAAATTAAGGCTATCTTCTTCGATATCGACGGCACACTGGTGAGTTTCAAGACCCACCAGGTGCCGCAATCGACAGTAGAGGCAATAGCAAAGGCAAAGGCGAATGGGGTGGGGGTATACATCTCAACCGGACGACCACTGCAGATAATCACCAACCTCAAGGCAATAGAACCGTATATCGACGGCTACATCACCACCAACGGCGCCTTTTGCTTCGTTGGCGACAAGACCGTGTGTTGCAATCCCATACCCGATGCCGACGTTTCGACACTCATCGCAGATGCCGACCGTTGCGACTATGCCGTGCTCGTGGTGGGCAAGAGCGGGGTGCGTCTGTATAACCCAAAGCCCGTGTTCGACGAAATCTTCGTGCGCGACCTCAACGTGACGAATATCGACACCTCTCTTCCTCCAGCCGACATACTCGGCAAGGATCCTATATTGCAGCTCACGCCATTCTTCTCGGCAGACCACGAAGCGCAACTGATGCCCCAACTCCCGGGGTGCGTGTCGGGCAGATGGCACCCGGCATTTACCGACATTACCTCGAAATTTGCCGACAAAGGCAAGGGGCTCGAGGCAATGACAGATTTCCTCGGCATCAACATCAACGAGACTATGGCTTTTGGCGACGGTGGCAACGATGTGGCAATCCTTCGTCGTGCAGGCATCGGGGTGGCAATGGGCAATGCCGGCGAGCCGGCACGTCAGGTTGCCGACTTCATCACCACGTCTGTCGACGACAATGGCGTGTGGAATGCTCTGAAACATTTTGGGGTAATAGTTTAGGATAAAAGTTTTGTAGTTCATCCGGGATATGGAGTGATAATATTTATTATCGGAAGAAATCTCCTTGCAAATTTTTTAGACAAAAACCTACAAAAACCCCGCTGTCGTTTTGCAAACCGACATCGGGCGATAAACATAAAAAACAAAGGAAATCAAAACCTTGTGGCATACAAATAAAACAGTGTGTGAAAATA
>CAKQDG010000064.1 GCA_934219025.1 uncultured Prevotella sp.
GTCCGAAGGCGTCTGCCGCAATCGCAGAGGCTGCTGACAAGGGCGATTTGAGTGAGAATTCGGAGTATGATGCCGCTAAGGAGGCTCAGGCTCATCTTGAAGATAAGATTAACCAGCTGAAGCGCTCCATCTCGGAGGCTAAAATCGTGGACGTTTCGCGATTGAGCACCGATGCCGTGCAGATTCTCTCGAAGGTGGAGATGACCAACCTTACCACTAAGGCTAAGATGACTTACACCATCGTGAGCGAGAGCGAGGCTAACCTGAAGGAGGGTAAGATTTCTATCAAGACTCCTATCGCTCAGGGACTGCTCAACAAGAAGGTGGGCGACGAGGTGGAGATTAAGATTCCACGCGGTGTTATCAAACTGAGAATTGACAAGATTACGGTAGAGTAAATCAACTCGGACGGCTCGGACGGCTCAGACAGCTCCGAGTTGTCCGGAAATTCAGAGCCGTCCGAGCCGTCTGAGCCGTCCGAGCCGTCCAAATTGTCCAATAAAAAATAATCACTATGGATATTTTTTCAAAGATTGCAGCCGGCGAGATTCCAAGTTGGAAATGCGCCGAAAACGAGAAATTCTATGCTTTTCTCGACATCAACCCTTTGGTGAAGGGCCACACTCTGGTTATTCCGCGCCGCGAGGTGGACTACTATTTCGACATGACCGACGAGGAGATTGCCGAAATGGCGGTGTTTGCAAAGAAAGTTGCAGTGGCTATCAAGAATGCCTATCCTTGCCGCAAGGTCGGCATGGCAGTGTTGGGC
This sequence comes from uncultured Prevotella sp., assembly GCA_934219025.1. Lineage (GTDB taxonomy): Bacteria > Bacteroidota > Bacteroidia > Bacteroidales > Bacteroidaceae > Prevotella. Next base: position 770 of record CAKQDG010000064.1, read on the forward strand.
CTTGAGGTGGCTCATGCCCACGTTCACCTCGTTCCGATGCAGAACGAGAAGGACATGCTCTTCTCCAATCCTAAGCTGAAGCTCTCTGACGAGGAGTTTAAGGAGATTTCGGAGAAGATTTACGGGGAGTTCAAGAAACTGTAAATGACATAACTCATAAACTTGAGTTTCGATTTTAGCGTATTTAGGCTTTTAGCCCGTTTTACATAAATTCAAAACTTGAACTCATAAAATATAAAAATCGGGGATGCGACAAATTGTGGCATCCCCGATTTTGTCTTCGGTAAATATATATTCAAGTTTCGGCTTTAAACGAAACCTAAATATATTATTATTCTTTTACTTCACAAACTTCTTGCCGTTCATGATATACACGTTGTTCTTTGCGGCATTGCTTATCTGCTGACCGTTAAGATTATACATCTTGCCGTTCTTTACGGCAACAGTGGTCGTGGCAATACGCTCTATACCGTCGGTGAGCTTCTTGTATTTGAACGTTACGTTGGCAAGAATCTGCTTGTTCTTTCCCTTTGAGTCTACATCAGAGGTTGTGATGTTAGAGTTGTCAAAGGTTAGCTTGATACTCTTCTTTGCCTCGAAGCCTTCGAGTTTCTTCGTCACGGCATTCTGTCCTGCCGTTCCTCCAGGGAAGACAACATTCGCATCAAGGATTGAACTTTCGCTCTCGTCGATATAAGCCCCGTTCATGATGATAGAGCGGTCGGCGGTGGTAGAGGCATTGTTGCTGTAGCCCTCGATGGTCAGTCCGATAATCTCATAGCCCTCGTTCACAGAGAAGGTAAGACTCTCGCCGTTGTTGTTCGTGCGGATTTTGATATATCCGTTTGACGTGCTGGCGGTTATCTCGCCATGTTCGCCGGCAGTGTAACTGGTGCCAGACACGATACCCTTGTCCTCAGTAGGGAGCTTCAGTCCCTCTTCGCCCTCGTCGGCAGGTTCCGGTTTTGCCGATGGCTCCGGGGCATGGTTCACGGTCTGCGTCTGGTATGTAGTACCGTCCACGCCGAGATAGTCGGGCAGATAGTAGCCAAGGTGTGGCGGCTGGTTGTAAGATGAGTTCTGCCATACGATGCCCATACGATATACATGGTCTTGCATCAGGCAAGGCACCTTATACTTTGTAGGTTCCGGTGTGGAATATACAAGAATCTTGCAGGTAGGCGAAACATAGTCGTCTTCGTGCTGGAACATTATCAGTTCCTCGCGCCAGTCGCCGAGTAGGTCGGCCTGCAGACATGGTGTAGCCTTTGTGGTGTTGCACGACTGTGGCTGTCCGTAATCGCTGAATTCCTGGAACGTGGCTATATTGCCGCTCGCGGTGTTGAAGTTTCTGATGCGCGGTGCGCTCTTGCCTGTGGCAGAGTCATAACGTCCGTCGAAAGTCTGGTCATAAGGGTCGCCTGTCCAATAAATGCGGAAGTTGGTGTCCGCTTTCTTTGCGAGCACCTGCTTACCCGTGGCACAGTCGTAGGTATTGCCGTCGGCACTCGACCAGAATTCGAATCCGCGGTTTGCCGGGATAAAGTCGGCAGCCAGTCCACGCCCGTTATCGCCGGAGCTTGTAGCCGAAACGAGCAGTTCGCCTGTTGTTGCATCGTGCACGTCATATCCATACTGTCCCTCCTCGTGAGGCATCATCACCTCCAGTCCGGGGCGGTCAGGACAAAGGTCTGTAAGATGAATAGCATCGCCGTGTCCTTTTCCTGTAGAACAGAGCAACTGTCCGTCGTGGGCGATGGTGGCTGCACCGATACAAATCTCGTCGTAGCCGTCGGTATTAACATCTCCAACGGATATGCCATGCACTCCCTGTCCGAAACTTGAAGAGCCGGTGCCGGAGTGTAACACATTCCCGGCAGCATCGAGAGTCTCCCATTTGCCGCTGAGCCCCTTGTGTAGCCAACGTGTAGAGAGTTGTTTGCCGTTCCAGTCTACAGCCCACAGAAAACAGTTCTTGTAATATCCTCGCTGGAAGATAGCAGTAGGCAATTTGTCGAGTCCGTCGAGATAAGCCACACAAGCATTGAAACGCTCCGAGCGGTTGCAGTTGGCGTCGCCGAAGAACGAGTTGGCATCCGTTGCGGCAGTAGGGAAATCCACTCCCGAACGGCTGGGCGAATACCAGATGGTGTTCATCGCCGCACCCGTTTCGCCGTTGAACACGGTGAGGAACTCCTCGCCGCCGGTAACGAGCCCGTTGCCGTTTACATATGTCTTCGAGTTATCCACAGCCTTTATCTTCTCGTCGCCAGCCTCGGTAACGTAGTTGCCGTTGCCGTCGGTAGAACCGGGAGCCGTCTTGCAAACGAGTTCCGCCTTGCCGTCGCCGTCGAGATCATATACCACCATCTGTATGGTGTGGTTGCCTGAACGAACGTTAAATCCAATGTTTATGTCCTTCTTCCATAGCGGCGTACCGTCCATCTTGTATGCGCTGATGATACAAGGCGAAGAATATCCGTTCTTCGCTCCGCTGTCGCGCTGGTTGTCGGGCATCCACTTGAGGATAAGCTCGTAGTTGCCGTCGCCGTCAACATCGCCCACTGCCATATCGTCGGGACGATAGCGACCGGTGGTGTTGCCGCTCTTTATGGCAGCCGGACGCTTCACGTCGAAGCTCGTGAACATATTGTCCCAAGCCTTAGCCTCGCTCGTTTCGCCGGCAGAGGTTACCACTTTATACGTATCTCCCGGCTTTCCTTCCTTGTCGAGCCAGTTGGTAACGTCGGTGATGTTGCTTGCCACCTTAGTGCCGTTGCGGTAGACATCAAATGTCAGTTCCTTTGGATCGCTCGTAAGCGAGCGCCACGACACAAGGATTCCCTCACTTGTCTTAACCGCCACCGGAGCGCGGTTAAGCTTTTCATTCACTTGTTGTGCAGAAGCCGACAGGGTGAGTCCTGCCAATGCTGCGGCAAAGAGTAGTCTTTTCTTCATTATATATAGCTTTGTTTTAGTTTGATAGAATATCACGCCATACAAGGCATTTCTTTTGTACTTGCAAATGTACATCTTTTCTTCAAGAAAAAGAAACAAAAGAGGAAAGTCTGATAAATGAAAACAGACTTTCCCCTTTATTTGGAACATCTTACCCCTTTCTCCCGAAATCGGCAGGCACCTCGCCCCACCTTCTGGTTTCCCATTTCTCTATAGGCACACGAAAGGAGTGAGTCTTTAGCCACATCTCGGCGCGGGCTATCACGTTGTATAGTTGTGCCGTGCGCGGTGTGCGCTCCAGCTTTGTCTTGCATTGTTTCTTCTGCACCCACAGGATAGCATTTCGGCTGTCGGAATATATCGTTTTCTGTATCCCCTGCTTCTCCATCAGGGCGAGGGCATGCACGATGGCGAGAAACTCACCGATGTTGTTCGTGCCGTGAACGGGTCCGAAGTGGAACACCTCTGCTCCCGTGGCAAGGTCAATGCCGCGGTATTCCATAGGTCCGGGGTTGCCGGAACAGGCGGCATCCACAGCCCAAGCCTGAGCGTCTACCTCAATGGGGAGAGGGAGAACTGTGTCGTTCCTGTAGTCGGGGGGATTGGTCATTGTATATTTTTCCATGATTTGTTTTGGTGTTATGCTGATTATTCTGTGTACGACAATGCAAACTTACATAAAATATGTGGATTATCCGCCATAATCACGGAAAAAGCTATTTTGCGAGTTCCAAATTCTGTTGAATGATTAGGAAAGGCAGAAACGAAAAATCCCTGTCGGGTATCAACATGTTTATGTCTGTACCCGACAGGGAAATTTGTATGATTAGCAATCAGCTTTTTTATTTTGCAATCTGAATTTTCTTTGTCACGACATTGCCGCCGACCACTGTCCTTACGACATATACGCCAGAGGCCACACCATTGAGCGAAACGATATTGTTGCTGCTTGATGCAACGACGGCACCCGATGCAGAAACGAGCTCAACAGAAGATACGTTGTTGCCTGTAACAGTAAGTTCGTTGTCGCCCTGACGCACCTCGATGCGCTCAATCGTGTTCTCGCCGATGCCGGCAGCACCGATATAGAAACGGGTTGCGCCGCCCTTCACGCTTTCTGCCTTCACCGTGTAATACACATCAACGCTTATCTGATGCTCCTTGCTGTCTTCTGCAGCGAAGTCGTAGTCATAAGAATTTTCGGTAAGCATATCTGCGTTTTTCTTCTCGCCATCGATATTCACGTCGTATCCGGCAACAGGAAGTTCCATAGCCGTAGGGCTTTCGATATTCAGGCCAATGAGCCAGTTTCCGGTGATGCTGCTCTGCGAAGAATACAGCGTGCTCCATGTTTCATTGTCAAGTGAATAGAGATTAGAGAATCCCTCCACATACGGATCGTTGTCTACAGCAAGCGGTGCAGTGTTAGGAGTTACATCATAGCAGTCTACCACAAGCTTGTATGATGATCTGGAATTAACTACAATAGGCTTGTTGAATTTCACTGTGTTCCATGTCTTGAGACTGTAGTTCTCCACTTCCACCTCGTCAGCGAGCTTGTCGTCTTTGTAAAGGCGAACTGTGAACAGAGCGTCAGACAAAGGATAGAAGCGTGCGGAACTGATTACGTATCCGTCGTGTCTCTTCAACATTGAAGAAGAATATAGCGCTCCAGCCATCAGATTGTAGTTGTTTGCAGCAGGGCCCTTCACAGCTTTTGTCGATGCCACCTCAGATGAATACTGCAACTTCTGTGCATCGTTGTCGGCAGGCACGGCCCATGTTGCGTGTACGGCAGTCTTTCCATTTGCCGAAACTGCCACGTCGTTTACCGGCTTCAGCATCTCGTCGTTAGGACTAACCACAATACTTGCAGTCTTCACGTCCGACTCCTTGCCGTTGGCATACACAGCCTTGACGCCGAGAGCATGTTCGCCCTCAGCCATGGCAGGTACGACGAAAGAAAGGTCTTTTGTCGTTCCAACGCTTGCTCCGTCGCTATACACCACGTAGTGGTCGATGTTGTCCTGTGTCATGTCAGAACCTTCTGGAGCAACAGTGGCATCGATAGCCCAAGTTACAGGATACAGATAGCTGTTGCCTCTGAAATATTCGCCAATAGAATAGAAGTCAGCCTCATCGGTCTTGCGGAGCAAGTCGGTAGTTCTTTCTGTGGCCTGGCCGAAGTTCTCGCCAATGATGTTCTGTGCGGCAGTCGTTACGTTCACCTCAACGGCAACAAGCAGTTCGCCGTCAGGCATATTCTGCGGCTCGGCAAGTTTCACGTCGTTGCGCTCGCCGTAAACAAGCTGCTGGCTAACCGGCTGTGAATAGATCAGCTGCAGTTTGCCTTCTGTATTGCGGGTATAGAGATTAATCTTCCATGAGCCCTGCTCAGACAAAGGATAGAAGCCAACAGAACGGATTTTCTGTCCCTTGTATGCCGAAGTCGTTACAGCATCAAACTTCACAGCTGTTTCAAATGCCGAACCGGAAGAACTCAGTCCGAAGCCTTGCATGTCAGCCTCTTCCGGATTGAAGTAGGTCAATGAAGAATAATTTGTTGCCGGTGCTGTCCAGTTCATATAGGCATTGTTATAACCGCGTTGCTGCGTGAAGATAGCAGAAGGGGCTGCCAACTTCCATTCTGCGACGTTGAGTGCGGCAGCCTCGCTCTTTGCCGACTCCGCTCCGCCATATACGGCAGTCACGGTATATGAGTGCTCGCCGTCAGCAGGAGTGGCATCAACAAACGACTTGCTTGTTACGAGTGCCGTATTGATTTTGTTGTTGTCGCGATAAATGTTATATCCGCTGATGCCCTGTGCAGCAACATTGTCGGTCCACGAAAGCATAACGGATTTCATTCCAGACATCTGTGTAGCCTTCAGGCCAAGCGGACTGAGACCTGTGGTCTGCTCGTTGAACTTCACGATCATAGACTGCTGGCCGGCCTGCAGATTACCGCTCTCGTCTGTGTCATCGTTGTAGTACAGGAATCCCATAACGTTTTCGTCTGCCGAAATGGAAGAAGCTCTGTAGATGCACGGATAATCCGTGTTAGGCATTGTTACCACATGCTCTGCTGCCAAATCCACGCCTTTCTCCTTGAGATACGCGTCGGCCCACATTGCCTTGCCGTCTTTCCACATATATCCTCTGTCGGCGTTAGAGCCAACAACAGTTCCGTTGTCGCTGATGTCGAAGAGCAAGAACTGTCCTTCGGAACTTAAATCGAAGATTGGGGTCTTTGTCTTTGTTGCCACGTCGTAGATGGCTCTTACTCCCACGGTGCCGTTTATCTCTTCAGGTCCGCCGTAATACAGAGCCTTGGAGCCGTCGTGAGAGAAAGCCTTTACGAAGCTCCACGGACTAACCTGGTCTGTCAGCCATGTAACATCTCCGTTTTCCTCCCATATACAAGCTCTTCGGTTGCTCTTTGTGCTGTACATCCATCCGCCGGCCAACTTGCCGTCGGGTGATATGGCATAAGGGAAGCAGGCAGTTGATGTAAGCGTGAGTTGCTTTTTTATCTTACCGTTTTCCCAAATATATCCGTAGTATTTCCCGTTCTTTGTCACGGCACCCGTGATATATTTTCCGTCGGGCGAGATGTCAGCTGCACGCCCGTAAGTTATCGTTCCAGAAGGCAGCTCCAGCCTGTTCCACTTATGGTTTGCCCAATATCCGGCAAGCGACACGCCTGCTCCGTTGGCATTATAGTTCTCGTCGGTGTATTCGCCCACCACAACTCCGTCGTCGGAAACGCTGTATGCGATTGATGTTACAGTAGGGTTGAGCAGTTCGATGTCGTTAGTTTCAAGGTTCCACAAGAAGCCATACGTGTTCTGCGAATTGTCAACATAAGCTCCGCACGCCCATTTGCCGTTGCCCGACGTGTGTAGAAGCTGATAATCACACGGAGTCTTTATGATGACAGGCTTCGGTGAAGAAGTTTGTGCCAGCATAGCCTGACTTACAAGGAATGCAGCACAGAGTGTTTGTAGTTTCATAATTGAGTGTGTTAAAAATATTTCATTTCAAAAAATGTATGGCAACACGCCATTGCAGCTGCCATACATTTTATTTCAGTCAAATTATTTTGCTGATTTTACTGTTTTCACAATCTTTCCGTCCTTCTCAACGCTTACGATATATGCGCCCTTCACATTGCCTGTAGAAACGCTGCTTGCGTTCTTCGCGCTGTTAAGGAGTTTGCCGTCGAGCGAAAGTATGCGGATATTAGCCTTGCCGCTGAGGGTTACAGCATCGTTACCCACTTTCACATCCATTGCGCTTTCAGCATTTGTGTTGGCAATTCTCGTTGCCAAAGCGTCAAGCTGATCCCTTGTAATGTGTAGGAGTTCAGACTTCACGGTGCCGAACTTGTAGTGTGAAACCACCAAAACGTCGATTTCGTCTGAAGCATTAGGATAAGCAGCCTCCATAGAAGTCTTGGTGGCATCTTCTGTATAGTCAAACAGAGTGTATGACACCATGTTGAAGCTATTGACATATCTGTACAGTTCGTTCTTCACGAAGCCGGAGTTCTCGTTGATTTCAGGAAGGGTGTAAGAGATAGTTGCAGTACGCTCGATTTTTGTTGTTCCGTCCTCTTCATCCTTCACGACTTCCTTCTTAGAGTCTGTCATTCTGAGGTCGGTCACCGGCTTGAATCCATAATCCACATCAACACTTGCCGTGTTTGTGATGTTGTAAGGAGTCCAGGTCAGCTCGTCGGGCTTTGAAAGTTCCTCGCCGCGGCCCACTGCCGTCTGAACGAAATAGTCATGATGTCCGGCAAGCACATCAGTGTCCTTAATGGTAATCTTGCCTGTTGAGGTGTCGAGTTCTTCAGGCGCATTTCCGGCAATGGTTATAGTCTTTACGATATGTCCGTCGCGAAGCAACGTTATCTTTGTAGGCTTTGAGAACGCAACGCGCGGAGCTGTGAACGACACCGTTGTGGTGTATGTGCTCTTGTCTGCCTCGGCGCTGATTTCCGTGCCATACAGCATTGCTGCCGTTTCCGGGTCAGAGAAGTCGGCATACTCCGTAACTGTTGGGTTTCCGCTCAGGTTCCACGACTGGCTCGACTTGCTGTAAGTGTAAGATGTCATGAGCGTCTGGTTGCTGTTGCCGTTATACACTTCGTAGGTTTTTCTTGTGTTAGGTGTAGGCTCTGTTGCCTCGGCGCCCTCTGATGCCGGAGCCTTGCCGCCGGTGTATTTGATATATTCGGTCAGCACGCCGTCGGTATATTTCCATTCCTCGCGCTGCGAGATATATTCCGTGGTTTCGTCGCTTGCAGTCTTGCGCTTCCACTGAACGCAAGTTGTTTTGTTTCCTGCTTCATCATACTCATATATGTTCTTGTATTTGAACACGTCCTTGCTGTCTGTTGCCGTCTCGCCTACAACCTTGCCGTCGCTGTATGCGTATGTGCAGATTTCAGAGACGTTTCCGCTGGTGGTGAGCGACTTTGTCATCTTCTCCACCTTGCCCTCGCTGTCGTACACGTATTCGTATGTATAGCTTGCCTGAACGTCTTTAAGCAGTTTGCCGTCCTTGTCGTATACCTGCGAAACGGTGCCGCTCGGCTGAGACTTCTTCATTGCCATGTCGCCGAAATTATACTGTCCCCACTGATAGTAGGTTGCGTCATGGAATATGCTGTCGTTTCTCTCGTATGTGTCGTATTTCACGAGTTTCGTAAGCGTGAAAGTCTTGTCGGCATTAACTCCGTAATAGGCGGTGTAGGCAAGATTGTTGTCAAGTCCGTAGTAGTTCACTTCCTTTTTGCTTACTTCGTCGTCTGCTCCTGCCCCCTCCAACAGGTGTCCGAGTGTGTAGGTGCAGACGAGCTTGCGCAGGGAAGCGTCTGTGGCATTTGCCTTACTGATGTTCTGGGCACTCACTGCTGCCGTTGCTGCCAGGCAACATGTCAATGCCGAAATGCGTAATGTTTTTTTCATAAGTATAATATTTTTATGAGTGAATAATTTCGTTGTGATAGCGTATGTGAAGCACTTTGCACTCTTTCATTTTGAAAGTATTTTGTTCTCCATTTCCATGTATTGACTGCAAAAGTATGTAAAATAAGTCATATTGTAAAATATTCCCGTGTTTTTCTTCCCCCCCCTAAAAAATAATGGAAAAATGCAAAAAAAATGCAACACTGGCGTTGAAAAATATCAACATCAGTGTTGCATTATATATATTAAGGTAACTAAACTTTCGGTTGATTACATTCTCTCCGGCACTTCGATTCCGAGCAGCGCCATACCGTTCTTTATTGTCTTTGCCACGTTTTTGGCGATGACGAGGCGCACAAGTTTCTCCTTGTCGTCCTCGGCATTGAGGATGCTGTAGTCGTGGTAGAACTGGTTGAAGTCCTTGGTCAGCTCATAGCAGTAGTTGGCAATGCCGCTCGGCGAATAGTCTTTGCCGGCCTGACGCACGGCAGCGCCAAACTCGTCCATTTTCTGTATCAGCTCCGTCTCCTTCTGGTTCAGCGGCATGTCGTCGGCAAGTGTCTCCGGGATAGCGATGCCCTGGTCGGCAGCCTTGCGCAGGATGCTGCGGATGCGGGCGTAGGTGTACTGGATAAACGGACCCGTATTGCCGTTGAAGTCGATACTCTCAGCCGGGTTGAAGAGCATGTTCTTGCGGGCATCCACCTTGAGGATAAAGTATTTCAGAGCTCCCATACCCACGATGCGGGCAATCTCAGAGCGCTCCTCTTCGGTCATGTCGGCAAACTTGCCCAGTTCTTCGCTCGTCTTCTTGGCGTCGGCCACCATGGTGGCAATAAGGTCGTCGGCATCAACCACGGTTCCCTCGCGGCTCTTCATCTTTCCGTTTGGCAGTTCCACCATGCCGTAAGAGAAGTGTACCAGTTCCTTGCCCCACTTGAAGCCGAGGCGGTCGAGCAGGATTGACAAAACCTGGAAGTGGTAGTTCTGCTCGTTGCCCACCACGTAAATCATCTTGTCGATAGGATAATCCTTGAAGCGCATCTCTGCCGTACCGATATCCTGAGTCATATACACCGAGGTGCCGTCGGAACGGAGCAAGAGTTTCTGGTCGAGTCCCTCGTTGGTGAGGTCTGCCCACACACTGTTGTCGTCGTGGCGCTCAAAGAGTCCTTTCTCCAAGCCTTCCTCCACCTTAGCCTTACCCTTGAGGTAAGTCTGCGACTCATAGTAGATCTTGTCGAAGCCAACGCCGAGGTTCTTGTAAGTCTCGTCGAAACCGGCATACACCCACGAGTTCATCTTTTCCCAGAGCGCGCGCACTTCCTTGTCGCCCTGCTCCCATTTCACGAGCATCTCGTGAGCCTCCTTGATGAGCGGAGCCTCATCCTTTGCCTTCTTCTCGGCAGCCTCTTCGTCCATGCCTTCGGCAACGAAGCGAGCCTTCAGCTCCTTCACCTCCTCGCGGTAGTGCTTGTCGAAAGCCACATAGAAGTCGCCAATCAAGTGGTCGCCCTTCATGCCGCTGGTCTCCGGCGTAACGCCGTTGCCCCATTTGAGCCATGCCAGCATGGACTTGCAGATGTGGATACCGCGGTCGTTCACGATGTTCGTCTTCACCACCTTGTTGCCGTTTGCCGCCATAATCTGTGCCAGCGACCATCCGAGCAGGTTGTTGCGCACGTGTCCCAGGTGGAGCGGCTTGTTGGTGTTAGGCGAAGAATATTCTATCATCACGAGTGGAGAATCGTCTGTTGCCTTCACTTCGCCGTAGTGCTCATCCATGTTGATATCGTTAAGCATCGAGAGCCAAGCCGACTTAGCTACGACGATGTTCAGAAATCCCTTCACCACGTTGAAGTCGGCCACTGCCTTGCAGTTTTCTTTCATCCACTGGCCTATCTCCTGTGCCGTGTCCTCCGGTTTCTTTTTCGACATTTTGAGGAACGGGAACACTACGAGGGTGAGACTTCCCTCAAACTCCTTCTTTGTTTTCTGCACCTGCACCATCTTCTCCGGAACGTCCTGTCCGTAGAGTGCTTTCACTGCAGCTTTTGCCGCACTGTTTATTTCGTTTAGTATATTCATATTCCGTTTGCTTTAATTTTCTGCAAAATTACAAAAAAATATCACACTGTCAAATCTTTATGCCATTCTCAAAGTCCATTGTTATTCTTTTCGTTTCCTTTATCCGGTCGGTAAAGTTGTTGCCCTCAACCGCCATTCCATATACAAAAGCCTTTTCCATATCCATAATCTCTTGATATGGTGCAAATTTACAGAAAATAATTGAGGTTCACAAGCCAGTGGTCCACTAACTTGTGAACCTTATAAAGTTTGGTTCATCCGATATTTGGAGTGATAGTATTTATTATCGGAAGTGAGAGGGATTTTTTAGACAAAAACAATAAAAACCCCCGAAACAAGTAAAACCCTCGTTCCTCGGGTTAGCCGTTGTATTGTCATATTTCCTTACGAGAACAAGTTCTCGCCGGAAATATGCCAATCCATCGCTAATGCCTTCGGCATTTTTACTTGTTTCCGGGCGATAAACATAAAAAACAAAGGGAATCAAAACCTTGTGGCATACAAATAAAACAGTGTGTGAAAATACTGCAATACTTGTTTCTAGCAAGACTGACAAATCTTGGTGTTATACTGTTCTACAGATTGCAAATGATTCTCTTTGTTTTTTATGTTTATCGCCCGATGTCGTTTTGCATGGAGACACGAAGTGGCTCTTTGTATAAAGCAAGGTATGGACGGAAGAGAGCTTGCTCTCTAAAGTACATACCTTGCTTTATACAATAAGCCGAAGGCTTGCAAAACGACATCGGGGGTTTTATGGGTTTTTGTCTAAAAAGTTGGCAAGGAGATTTCTTCCGATAATAAATATTATCACTCCATATCCCGGATGAACCTAAAGTTTTTCCGCTTAAACTAAAAAACGGGCGTATCGGCGCTAAAAACAAAAAAAAAAGGAACTACCGAAGTAATTCCTTTTCAGCGCTTCAAGATGGGCTTGAACCAACGACCCCCTGATTAACAGTCAGGTGCTCTAACCAACTGAGCTATTGA
>CAKQDG010000065.1 GCA_934219025.1 uncultured Prevotella sp.
CGAAGAGGTATATGCCGAAGGCAATGTCCATGTGGTTGTCGTAGTCGGGCGACGACGGGCGGTGGGTCTTGTCATACAATATATTATATGTGAATATCCACAAAAGCGAAACAGACAATGCCGCTATTACAGGTAACCTAAATCCGTATATTCCGGCAAAAGCCAATGGCAATATGGCTTGCACGGCTGCCAGCGCATATCTTCTAAGTTGCTGTCCGCGCGAGTTCTTGGCGAGTCCCATGTTGAATTTTAGAAACACGCCGTAGCCTGTAATAAACAATAATGCAGCTATGATGAGCAATGGTAATATTGATGCCATGTTTTTTAATGTTTTCGGATAAACATTTTATGTTGCGTCATATTGATTGACTAATGCAAAGTTAGTCATTATATATGAAAAACAAAAGTATATTTGGAAAAGATGATTTTCACAGGTATATATAAAAAAATTAGAGGACGACATGATCACTCATACCGGCCTCCTGAAAACATTCTTTTTTTTAACGAATTCTGTTGTGAATGTAACCTATGAAGCTAATTGCTGTCATCAAGACTACCGTCATCAACGTCATTGTCGTTTTAAAATCTAATAACATAATCTTTACCTTAAATCTATCAAACTACTAACCTATGAAAAAATGTATTCTCCCGAACACGTTGCAAAGATACTCCTATTTGTGTTCGTACACAATAAAATTGAATGTTTTTTTCTCTTTTGCTGATTATACTTGATTTATATCAATAGCTGTTACTAAAAAAAAGGCTATTTTGTGTTTTTAATTACAAAAAGACAAGTGTATGGATATTGTGCTTGCAATATGTTTATTGTTTTTTGCGTGGTATTATTTTGAAATGCAGTTTTATTTTAATAAGGTGTGGAATGGCAACGGCATCTTGATTTTAGATGTAAATCCGACTTTTAGAACACTTTTCCTCGACCCCCTGATTTTGTCAGCATTTCAGCCGAGCATCGCTTTTCGGGGAGCAAAGCATTGCTTCTCTCCCGAAAAAGCAATGCTTCTCTCAAAAAGAAGCATTGCTTGGCTCTTATGGAGTATGTTTTCTTTACAAAAACAAGCGAAAAAGTGTTCTAAACTTCTTATTTGGTTGTAATGGTCTGACAGTGAATAGGTTATCTGATAATATCTGCGTTTTGTATGTTGTTTTCCGCTGAAAGAAAAAAAATTGAATATTCAAGTTCCGGATTTATAATCTTCCCCTCCCCCGCCTCCCCCTCCGGGGGGAGGAGCAGTTACCTTTAAAATTCATAAACTTGCATATTTGGCATTACTAAATCTGTATCATTATTAAATTTACCAGTAAATTTCTCAACTTTTAGCAGAAAGAGTAACTACTCCGCCCCTGCAAAGGGGAGGCGGGGGAGGGGAAGAACTAAATCAGAAACTTCAGTTGAATATCTTTTAACCGTTGATTTCACGAAAAATATTCCTTCAGGTCAGCAGCATGTCCGGCAAGCTCCTCGATGCTTCCGTTGCCGTATCTCTGCCAAATTTCCTGACATGGTCTTAGCAGCGGAGTTACCATAAACTCGTTTCTGTTCAGATATGGGTCGAGAATCTGATACACGTTCATCACTTCCACGATGTCGTCAGCCTTTACCTTAAGCAATTTTGCAAGGTCTTGAATTTCCGGAGTTTCCGTTTTCATAGTGGCAGGCAGTAGGCGGAAATACAAATCGAGAATCATTATGAGCATAGCGGGAGTAAAATTGCCGCAGTTTGGAATAGGGCGGAAATCCTTCTCAAACGACTCGTTCACCGCCACACCCTCATAAAAGCTGCCCCTGTTGCAGAATCCCGCCATTCTCCTCACGGTTTCGGCATCCTTGTTAAGTCGGCGCCTGTTCTCGCCATATTTTGCCCAAAGGCGCTTAATGTGCGGGGTGCCGGCTTCGCAGAGTTCAATCATCTTGCCGCAAATGAATTCTGGCGGCAGATGCAACTCCAGGCTTAGCTCCACAATAGTCTTGCAGTAAAGAGGTTTTGCCCCTGCCGGCTTTTGCTGATACGCTTGCATGATGAGCAGCCAGTAGTCGTCTTGCCATAAGGAGGAATAGTTTGTCATAGTTGCACCGTTATGTTATAATAATATGTGCAAACTTACGGAAAATCTTTGAAACAAACGAAATTAATGTATTTTATTCTGACAGTTATTGATTTTTTCATTAACTTTGCATACACACAAGGTGTGTGGTAGCAATGTGTTACACTTTGTCTGCCTTGCATGCCGGTGTCATTAAATAAAAAGAACAAACTATTATACCAAATAAATACAAATAGTATGGATACATTTTCAAAGAAATTCTCCCTTGAGGGAAAAGTTGCCCTCATCACTGGAGCTGCCTATGGCATAGGCTTTGCCATTGCCGAGGCGTATGCTCAGGCTGGCGCAAAGATTGCCTTCAACTGTCGTTCACAGCATCACATGGACCAGGCTCTTGCCGACTACAAGGCAAAGGGTATCGATGCCAAGGGCTATATCTGTGATGTTACGAAAGAAGACGAAGTGAAGAAGATGGTTGCTGATATAGAAAAGGAGCTCGGCGTGATCGACATCCTTGTAAACAATGCCGGCATCATCAAGCGCATCCCTATGACAGAGATGTCTGTAGAAGACTTCCGTCAGGTGGTGGATATCGACCTCAATGCTCCATTCATCGTGTCGAAGGCTGTATTGCCGGGAATGATAAAGAAGGGCCACGGAAAAATTATCAACGTTTGCTCAATGATGAGCGAGCTTGGCCGCGAAACAGTTTCGGCTTACGCTGCTGCCAAGGGCGGACTGAAGATGCTTACACGCAACATCTGTTCAGAGTTCGGTGAGCACAACATCCAGTGCAACGGAATCGGCCCGGGCTACATAGCCACTCCTCAGACTGCTCCTCTGCGTGAGCGTCAGGCCGACGGCAGCCGTCATCCGTTCGACAGTTTCATCGTGAGCAAGACACCGGCAGCGCGCTGGGGCACTCCGGAAGACCTTATGGGACCGGCAGTTTTCCTGGCTTCAGACGCCAGCGACTTCGTAAACGGCCATGTGCTGTATGTAGACGGCGGTATCTTGGCTTATATCGGCAAGCAGCCTTGATGAAGAAAATAATCTGAAAAAAAATCCCGGCCTAATGGCTGGGATTTTTTTTCCTCCGAGAAGTCCGAGTCCTCCGAGAATTCCGAGTCCTCCGAGAAGTCCGAGTCGTCCGAGAATTCCGAGTCGTCCCCCCTCTATTATTTCTTTTTCTTAACCACCGTCTTTGCAGTTTTCTTCACTTCAGCTTTAGCATCGGCAGACTTCTCCGCTTTCTCGATGTTCACGAGTTCCACGGTGAAGACGAGAGCATCGTAAGGCTTGATGTCGCGACCGGCACCCTTTTCACCATAGGCAAGGTTGTAAGGGATATAGAGCTCCCACTTACTGCCCACCGGCATGAGCTGCAAAGCCTCAGTCCATCCCTTTATTACCTGAGTAACGCCGAATGTAGTGGTCTGCGGGTTGCGCTTGTAGCTGCTGTCAAACACTTTGCCGTCGAGAGTCTTTCCTTCATATTTCACGGTAACGCGGTCGGTAGCCTTTGGCCTGTCGCCGTTGCCCGCAGTGATAACCTTGTATTGCAAACCGCTCGGCAAGCTCACCACACCGTCTTTCTTGGCATTGGCAGCAAGGAATTCCTCGCCAGCCTTCTTGTTCTTCATATTTATAGCCTCGATGTTAGCTTTCACGGCTTTCTCGAAATATGGCTTGGCAAGAGAGTCGGCAAACACGGAGTTGTCTTTGTTAAGCGAAGCCACGAAACCCTTGTTAAACAGATTAGTGTTGATAGAGTCGCCGCTGTCCTTGAATTCCTCCTTGAGGAAAGGCAGCATACGGCTTTCCACCATCTGTGCAATCTGCTGTCCGGCAGCATAGGCATTGACCATTTCGTCTTTGCCTTTGTTAAGATAATCGTTGAAACCGCTGATGAAGTCGGCCATATTCTTTTCGTCCATACCAAAGCTCTGTTTCAGGTATGGCAACAGTCCTTCTGTGCGCGACATTCCGGCTGCATAGCTCAGTGAGTCGGCAGCAGTATTGAGTTTCACAATCTCCACGGGTGTTTCCACCTTCTTCGTCTTTTTGTCCTTCTTTGCGGCATTAGCCGTTGTCAGAGCCCCTCCCATTACTATGGCGAGAGCGATGAATAATGTCTTTTTCATTTTGTGTTATTATAAAAAACTTTTTAAACAACTTGTATAAAAAAAGCAAGGATTGGAGAGTATCATATAGTTGATGCATCCCCAATCCCCTTTCATTATCATAATATTCTTTTATTTCTTTCCAGCCTGTGCAGCCTTGATTGCAGCCTCGAGCTTAGCTTTCTGCTCCGGTGTCATCTGCTGTCCGGCAGCTGCATTAGCCTGCTCGTTTTTCTCTATGCTTATGAGCTGAATCTTGAAGATAAGCGTAGAGAAAGGCTTGATCTGTCCCTGGTCGCGAGAGCCGTAGGCCATGTCCTGAGGTATAACCACCTCCCATGTGCTTCCCACCGGCATGTGGGTTAGGGCCTCGGTGAATCCCGGGATAACCTGGTTCACCTGGAAAGATGCCGGCTCGTTGCGCTCGTAGCTGCTGTCGAACACTTTGCCGTCGATGGTCTTTCCTTCATACATAAGCTTTACGGTAGAGTTGGCTGTAGGAACTTCGCCTGTTCCTGCGGTCAATACCTTGTAGCATACTCCACCCTTGAGCTTCTTCACGTCAGCACCCTTGCTGTATTTAGCCACGAATGCAGCATTCTGCTTCTTGTAGGCACCATACTGCTTTGACATTGCCTCGTCTTTGATTTCCTGCATCTTGCGCTGAGCCACGTCCTGTGCCTGCTCCACGGTCATGAGACCCTTCTTTCCGGTTGTTCCGCTGATGAAGCCAGCCATGAAGTTTTTCAGGGATATAGTCTTTGTTGAGTCGTTGCCAAAGAGTTCGTGGTTGATGCCGCGCACCATCTGGTTAGAGATTTGCTGTCCTATCTGTATTCCGGCATAGTAGGCAGCCTTCTTTTTGTCGTCGCCAGCGTTTGCACCTTCGTTGAGTCCTTTGATAAACTCGTCGATATAGGCTGTATCAACGCCGAGGTTGCTTGCCAGATAATCTTTCAGTCCCTGTGTCTGTGCCATTCCGATGGCATAGCTCAGAGAGTCTACGTTGTTTTTAAGGTCAGCCTTTGGGGTTGACTTTCCGCATGAAGCGAAGCCTGCGGCTACGATGGCTGCCGCAGCAAGAATTGTGAATTTCTTCATTTTATTTTTTTTGTTTTTAGTTTTTTCTTTTTTGGGGTGGACATCTCGGACGGCTCGGACTTCTCAGAGTCGTCCGAGATGTCCGAGCTGTCCGAGCTGTCCGAGATGTCGGATCTGTCGGAGTTGTCCGAGAAGTCCGAGCCGTCCAGGTATTATCACATCACTTCAATTAGCTCCACATCAAAGATAAGAGTGGCGAATGGTGGAATTGATGCTCCGGCTCCGCTCTCGCCGTAGGCAAGGATATAAGGTATGAAGAAGCGGTATTTTGCTCCTTCCTGCATCAGCTGGAGTCCTTCGGTCCATCCCGGTATCACTTGGTTTAGCGGGAACACGGCAGGTTCACCGCGCTGCACGCTGCTGTCGAACACCTGTCCGTTGATGAGGAAGCCCTCATAGTGGCACTTCACTTTGTCGGTGGCCTTTGGCTTTTTGCCGTTGCCCTCTTTCAGTACCATGTATTGCAGTCCGCTTGGCAGAGTTACCACACCTTCTTTCTTGGCGTTTTCCTTCAGGTAAGCCTCTCCCTCTGCTTTTGCCGCCTTGCCTTGCTCAGCGCGCTGAGCGTTGATGCGCTCTTCCTGCTGGCGGAAGTAATCCTGCACAATGGTCTGTGCCTCTTTATGTGAAACTTTCAGTTCATTGCCGTTGATAACGTCTTTGATAGCTGTTGCAAAATCATCAATGTTCAGGTCTGATGCGCCCATCTGAGCCAGTTGCTGACCAATGCCCAAACCGAGGGCGTAACTAACTTTGTCCATTTACTTTTCTTTATGTATTTATTTTAAAACAATATGTATTTATACTAAAACAATATGTTGCTTTTGACAACAAAAGCGCACAAAGTTACTACTTTTATCTGACTAAGTGCAGAGTATTAAAGAAAAAACGCTAATTTTGTGCATTGTTAAAGTATTTTATTGATTTAAATCTGTCAGTGTCAGCATAATCAAAGGTGTTTTGCAGCACTACAGTTTTTTAACTTTAAATGATGAGAGAGATGGAAAAAATAGTAGTATTGACAGGTGCCGGAATGTCGGCAGAGAGTGGACTGAGCACTTTTCGCGATGCCGACGGACTGTGGGAGAATTATCCCGTGAGCCGTGTTGCCACCCACGAGGCGTGGGAGGCAGACCCTGACTATGTGAATGATTTTTATAACATGCTTCGCGAAAAGCTCGTAAAGGCAAAGCCCAACCGCGGGCATGAGCTTGTGGCAGAGCTGCAGAATAAGTATGACGTTTGTGTGGTGACGCAGAATGTGGACAACTTGCATGAGATGGCTGGATCGAAGCATGTGATCCACTTGCATGGAGAACTGATGAAGATGTGCTCCTCGCGCGATCCTTACAATCCGCGCTTCATCGAGACGCTCACTCCCGATAATCTTAATGTTGCCCATGGCCAGAAAGCAGCCGACGGTTCCTTGTTGCGCCCGTTTATCGTGTTGTTTGGTGAGAGTGTGCCGATGATTGAGCCTGCGATAGAACAGGTGGAGAGTGCCGACATATTTGTTATTATAGGTACTTCGCTAAATGTTTATCCCGCTGCAGGGCTTATTGAATACGTCAGACCGGGAACTCCGGTTTATCTGATTGACCCTAAGCCTACGCGTTCTGGCGGACCTCACAACATTCACCAGATTGTGAAGGGAGCTTCGGCAGGGATGGAGGAGCTTGTTGAGATTTTGTAAAGGAAGGATTGGAATGATTGAGCAGTTCGGACGAATAGGACGAATAGGACAACTCGGACGGCTCCGAGCCGTTTGGCAACTCCGAGTAGTCCGAGCTGTCCGAGAAGTCCGAGCTGTCCGAGAAGTCCGAGAAGTCCGAGCTGTCCCCAAAAATATAAAAAAATAATGATTAAAGGAAAATGAAAGAGAATGAAAACATGCAGCTCCCCGAGAATGCTTTCAGGGAGCTAAAGCCGGGAGAGAGCTACGAGCCGATAATGAGCCCGAAGAAGGTGTATCCCGAAGTGAATACGTGGTCTGTAACATGGGGCATTCTGATGACGATGCTCTTTTCTGCCGCTGCAGCTTATCTGGGATTGAAGGTGGGACAGGTGTTCGAGGCCGCAATTCCTATCGCCATAATTGCCGTTGGCGTGTCTACAGCAGCCAAGCGCCATAATGCCCTTGGCGAGAACGTTATAATCCAGAGCATCGGAGCCTGTTCGGGTGCCGTTGTGGCCGGAGCAATATTCACATTGCCTGCCATATATATCCTGCAGGCAAAATATCCCGACATGAGTGTGTCGTTTTTCAAGATATTCATGAGTTCGCTGCTGGGCGGCGTTATAGGAATATTGTTCTTGATACCGTTCCGCAAGTATTTCGTGAGCGATATGCACGGCAAATATCCTTTCCCGGAAGCAACGGCAACTACGCAGGTGCTGGTGTCGGGAGCAAAAGGCGGTAGTCAGGCCAAGCCATTGCTGCTTGCAGGTATCGTGGGAGGACTCTACGACTTCGTTGTGGCTACTTTCGGATGGTGGAACGAGAATTTCACCACACGTGTGGTGGGCTTCGGCGAGACGATTGCCGAAAAGGCAAAACTCGTGTTTAAGGTGAATACCGGAGCTGCCGTCTTCGGACTGGGATATATCGTTGGACTAAAGTATGCCTTTATCATCACGCTCGGTTCGCTTGCCGTATGGTGGGTGCTCGTGCCTGGAATGTCGTTGCTGTTCCACGACCAGGTGATGAATCTGTGGAACCCGGAAATAACGCAAACCGTGGGCAGTATGTCGCCCGAAGAGATATTCAAGTACTACGGCAAGAGCATAGGCATTGGCGGTATTGCCATGGCCGGCATCATCGGCATTATCAAGAGCTGGGGCATCATCAAAGGTGCCGTGTCGCTTGCTGCCCGCGAGATGAAGGGCAAGGGAAATGCCGTGGCAGAGGTGGCGCGCACTCAGCGCGACATCAGTTTCAAGCTGATTGCGATATGGTCGGTTGCTGCAATACTCATCACTTTTGTGTTCCTTTATGGTGTGATGAACCAGAATCTGCTGTTTGCCGTTGTGGGCATTCTGCTCGTTGTAGTGATAGCTTTTCTGTTCACCACGGTGGCTGCAAATGCCATTGCCATAGTGGGCAGTAACCCTGTTTCGGGTATGACGCTGATGACGCTGATTCTTGCTTCTGTGGTTATGGTGGCCGTGGGACTCAACGGCACGGGCGGTATGCTTGCAGCTTTGATTATGGGCGGTGTGGTGTGCACGGCGCTGTCTATGGCGGGAGCTTTTATCACCGACCTGAAGATTGGCTACTGGCTTGGCACTACGCCAAAGAAACAAGAGTCGTGGAAATTCCTGGGCACCCTTATTTCGGCTGCCACAGTGGGTGGAGTGATGATGCTTCTGAACGATACTTATGGTTTCGCGAGCGGACAGCTGGCAGCTCCTCAGGCCAATGCCATGGCTGCTGTGATAGATCCGCTGATGAATGGTGTGCGTGCTCCGTGGGAACTCTACGGACTGGGTGCCGTGATTGCCATCGTGCTCACATATTTCAATATCCCTGCTCTTGCCTTTGCTCTCGGAATGTTTATTCCGCTGGAGCTTAACACTCCGTTGCTCGTGGGCGGTTTCATCAACTGGTATGTTACTTCGCGCTCTAAGGATGCTGCCGTGAATAAGGCTCGTGGCGAGAAGGGCACGCTGATAGCCAGCGGATTCATTGCCGGCGGTGCGCTGATGGGTGTGGTGAGCGCGCTGTTGCGCTTCTCTGGCGTGCAGTTCGACTATGAGGCATGGTGGGAGAATGGCTTGTCGGAGGTTCTGTCGCTTGTTGCCTACATCTTGCTCATTGCATATTTCATTTGGGCAACTAAGGTGAAGAAAACGGAGGCAGACAAGTAAAGGTTCTTGTCGGAATTTGATACAGATAAATATCTCTTACTGTATAATATTTGAAAAAGAGCGACAACGCACACACGTTGTCGCTCTTTTTTGCGAATGGATTATAAGAAAACGCGATACCAAATATGCTAAGCATTTATGTACTGCGCCTTTCTATCTTGTTCGCTTCTTTTCCACCATTCCCCTTGAGAGAAACATGAAGAGAAAATAAAACAGAGTTCCGCTAAGGAGGCCTGCCAGGGCATCAACGGCATAATGTGCCTGGATATACACTGTGGCAAGACAGAGAAACACGTAGAATGGTATGAAGCAATAGAACATGCGGCGGTTCTTGGTGTGCCACACAAGAAACATTATTACTGTGCTGATGCCTACATGACTGCTTGGAAAGGCTGCCGTGGGGCGTTCGCCGGCGGCTTTGGCTTCTTCTACAAGGTGGTAGAAAATGCCGTCGGTGTATCCCGGACTGGGCAGGCAATCCGTGTGGCTGTTGAAATAGTCGTGGATGTTTGGGAATATGCCTGCCGTTATCTGATCGATGCCCACTGCCTTGTAATAGAAGGTGGGACCGGCTACCGGCACGAGCACGAATATCACGTAGTATGCAAAAAACGATGCCATAACGACGAATGCCGCGCGTTCGTATTCTTTGTATTGCCAGATGAAATAATACAGTGCCACAAGCAGTATCATGGGATAATACGAAGCATAGCCCATGTCCATCAGTTCGCTCACGACGGGCGAGGAGAATGTGCTGGCAAAGACGAGTGCCGGCTGAAAGCCAAACATCCCCTGTTCCATCTGGGCGAACACGTGGTCGAGGTTTGGCAAAAGGCGGTTCAGCTCGTAGGTGTCGGGATACCACCAGCTCAACAGGGCCATCTGCACGGTGATGCGGGCAAACTTCGTGAAGCGGCACGGCACCATCCTGTATACTCCCCACATGGCGAGCGTAACGACGACTATGCGGATTCTGCCCCATATCATGGCCTCGGGGTTTACAACTTTGGTGTAAGTGAAAAACACCATAAGCAGGGTGAAGGCCAGATATGCTAGCATCACCCACTCCAGGGCGAGGAGTCCGCGCTGCGGCTTCGCCTCAATTTTGAAAAGTTCTTTCATTGCTTTTTTTGTTTTTTTGGGGGGGACTGCTCGGACGGCTCGGACGGCTCGGACTGCTCGGACGGCTCGGACTGCTTGGACTACTCGGACTGCTCGGACGGCTCGGACTGCTCGGACTGCTCGGACGGCTCGGACTGCTCGGACGGCTCGGACTACTCGGACTGCTCGGACGGCTCGGACGGCTCGGACGGCTCGGACTACTCGGACTGCTCGGATGTCTCCCGATAAATTTAAAGCCACTTGTTGGCTTTATACCATTTCATAGTTATCTCCGTGCCTTGTTCCAGATTATATTCAGGGTTAAAGCCCAGTTCTTTGCGAGCCGGCGAAATGTCGCAACGCCAGTTTCGTTGCTTCATGATATTGTATTTGTCGCGGTTGAGAGCAGAAATCTTTCCTGTCAGGTGTGCCGTAAATTCCCCTATCGAGGATATAACCTTGAGTAGCCATATCGGGGCAACGATGCGAAGCACGTGGTTGATGCCCAGGTCTTTCTGTATGAGTTTGCTGAACGTTTGTGATGTGTACACATTGCCGTCGCTAAGGATATAACTCTTGCCGCACACCTTGGAATCGGCTGTAAGGGCAAGAAATACAGCCTGCACCACGTCTTTTACGAATATGAACGTGATGTCTTGCCGTTTGTAGCCCACGGCAAAATCCACATGTTGCTTGATGCTCTTTGCCATGAGAAAATAATCTTTCTCTCTCGGACCGTAAACGCCGGTGGGGCGGAGAATGACAAACGGGAAATCTTTCAGTGAGCGCAGATATTCCTCTGCCATCAGTTTGCTTCTGCCGTATGCTGTGTTTGGCTGCGGCGTGTCGCTGTCGGTAATATCCTTGTAGGGCATGTCCTCGTGGATAGCTCCGAGAATGCTCAAACTGCTCACGAAAACAAAGCGCTGGAGCGGCATTTCAAGATTTATAAGGGCATTGACGAGGTTTTTCGTTCCCTCGGTATTGGTGCGGAAGAATTCCTCGCTGTGTAGGCATTTCGTTACGCCGGCGGCATGGACAACATAGTCGAAGTCATGACCATTCAACTGCTCTTTCAATTTTTTCTCGCTGCCGAAATCCAGTTCGATAAAGTGTATTCCAGGCTCTTGAAGATATTTCTTGGAACTTGTGCGCCTTACGGCAGCCCATACTTCATATCCTCTGTTTATGGCTTCTTCAACGATAAAACTGCCAATGAATCCGGTGGCACCGGTGATGAGTATTTTCTTCATTTTTTTTCTTCTTTAGTTATTGGGGGGGGACTTCTCGGACTACTCGGACTTCTCGGACTACTCGGAGTTTTCGGACTTCTCGGAGTTTTCGGACGGCTCGGACGGCTCGGAGTTTTCGGAGTTTTCGGTGAGATGGGGACAATCATTTATAAATCCGAATACCTCTTTTCTAATTTCCAATTCAAATCTCATATTCCATATCAACAACATCCAGCCATTTGCCAAACTTGTATCCCACTTTTCTGAAATGCGACACCTTTTCGAAGCCCATCCTTTTGTGGAACTCCAGACTTTCATGGTTCTCCTCCGTTATGCAGGCGATAAGATTTTTGCAGTCGGGCATTTTTCGGCAGGCATCGAGCAAATGTTTCATCATAATTTTGCCAAAACCCCTTTCTGTGTGTTCCGGGTCGAGATATATCGTTACTTCAAGAGTATGGCAGTATGCAGCGCGCTCTTTCCATTGGTGCACACAGCAGTAGCCCACTACCATACCCTCTTCTTCTGCTACGAAGTATGGGTATTTTGCAGATATCATTCTTATGCGTTGCAGCATTTCATCTGTAGACAGAGCTTCAGTTTCAAAGCTTACTGTAGTTTCAGTAACATAGTGATTGTATATTCTGGCTATTGTTTCGGCATCGGTTTCGGCAACGGGGCGAAGTGTTATGTTGCTGTTCATTGGCTTTTTTATTTATGATAGGACTTTTAGGACTTATAGTACAAATATGTTTTTATAATATTTTTACTTTCCTCCAACAATGGTCTTTATGTCGTTAAGCTTGTTTAATGCTTCCATTGGCGTGAGGTTGTTGATGTCGAGATTGAGAATCTCGTCGCGCACCTGACAGAGCACCGGGTCGTCGAGCTGGAAGAAACTGAGCTGTTCGTTGCCTGTGGCAGAATCCAACTTTTCAAGAGCCTTACCGGCGCCCCCTACCCCACTGTTGTCTGCCTCAAGCTGCTTCAATATTACGTTTGCCCTGTTGATAATGCTTTTCGGCATTCCGGCAATCTGTGCCACATGAATACCGAAGGAATGCTCAGAACCTCCCTTTTCAAGTTTTCGCAAGAATATGACCTTACCGTTCACCTCCTTCACGCTCACGTTGTAGTTCTTTATCCTGTCGAAATTCTTCTCCATCTCGTTAAGCTCATGATAATGAGTGGCAAAGAGCGTGCG
>CAKQDG010000066.1 GCA_934219025.1 uncultured Prevotella sp.
CCAGCGTGTATTCCTCGCCAAACATCTTTCCGTCTTCGCAGATAAAGGCGAGACGGTCAACATCCGGGTCAACAACGATTCCGAGGTCGTATCCGCCCTTAGCCATTTCTCCCATGATGCCACCGAGATTCTTCTCCAGCGGTTCCGGGTTATGGGCGAAATCGCCGTCAGGAATACCGTTCAGCACCTTATATTCCACTCCGAGCTTCTCAAGAAGTTCTGGCAGGATGATGCCTCCAACAGAATTTATGGTGTCTACACAAACCTTGAAGTGAGCATTCTTGATTGCCTCAACATCCACAAGCCTTAAATCGAGAACAGACTTGATGTGTTTTTCATTAAAGCTGTCGTCCTTATGATAATGTCCAAGTTTGTCCACCTCCGCATAGCAGAAGTCCTCGCTTTCAGCAATTGAAAGAACTTCATTGCCATCGGCTTTGGTAAGAAATTCGCCCTCATTATTCAACAGTTTAAGGGCATTCCACTGCCGCGGGTTATGACTGGCAGTGATGATTATTCCGCCAGCAGATTTAGACATTATAACGGCAAGTTCTGTAGTAGGTGTCGTGGCCAAGCCGATGTCGAGCACGTCATATCCCATTCCCATCAGTGTGCCGCAAACCACGTTGCGCACCATATCGCCTGAGATTCGTGCATCCCTGCCCACAACAATAGTGTTGCTCTCCGACTTCTTGCTCTTGCGAATAAATGTGGCATACGCTGTAACGAATTTCACTATATCGAGCGGATTCAGAGTATCTCCCGTCTGTCCGCCAATAGTGCCGCGAATACCAGAAATAGATTTTATCAGTGTCATTTAAAAAATTCCTTTCAATTAATTAATATCCCTCTTGATATGTTATGTCGTACAGGCAAGGGTATACTCCAGAAGTGGCATACGAATGTCCCTGACTGTGCGGAACGATTATTCTCACACGTGCAATCTCGGCAGTCTCTTGAAGCGTTGAAACATTAGTTCCTTCAGCCTCCGAATCCTTGGTCTGCTTGCCAATATTTATGTACGACAGCGGAACGAGCCAGCCAGACGGAACTGAAGCGCTTCCGTTGCCGTAAAGCGTATACATAAGACTGGAACTGGTGTCAAAACTTCCGGTAAACGTTCCGCTGGTGTTTGTAACGCTCATCTTGTCAACCAAAGAAATGTAATATCCAATCATATTTGAAGACTGCAGAGAGTCTGTCAGCAAGTTGTATTCCTGGTAACGGCACAAAACTGTAGCCGACTTCCCATTTTCAAGTTTCTTTCCGCATCCTTTACGGATTATCTGAAGATAGCAACCGGAGTTATCCAAATATACATATTCATTCTTTGCCGTATCCGTTATACATTCATGTGCTATAAATTCAGCCTCGGTAATAACCTTGATGCCATTCTCGCTGATATATCTGTTGATAGCCGAGCGTTCCCTTTTCTTCTGGTCGGCGTATGTTTCCGAATCGCTACAGCTCGCCATGCCAAACGCCAAGGCCATCGTCATAATAAACAAATATGCAATTTTCTTCATTCTCAATAATTAAAATAAAAAACAAATTCTACTGGTGGGATATCCACATATTGTTGCAAATTTACAAATATTCATTCAAACAAAAGATAGATTGCACACTATATTACGTAACTTTAACGTGCAGACTATACAAAACGGCATTTGCCGTCTACCATTTAAATTCCCTTATCGCCTTATTAACAATCATCTCAGCCTCATCCATAGAGCAGTTCAGATGCCCTCCCGAAGCATTGAGGTGACCACCACCGTTAAAATACATCTCTGCAAGCTTGTTGCACGGGAAATCATCCACCGACCTCAGACTTATCCAAATTGTATTCGGCTTTTCAGTATCTTCACGCAACGAAATGCTCAGCTTCATCCCCTTTATCTGCAGCGGCATATTAACAAGTCCTTCTGCATCGCCCTTAATGAAATGAAAATGTTTCAAGTCCTGGCGCGTTAATGTGAAATAGGCGGCATGACACTCTGGAATGACATTAAGCTTGGCATACATCACATACCCCAAAAGGCGCATTCGCCAAAGGCTGTAGTTATTGAACACATTGCGGTAAATCTTGTCCTTGTTGATATCCTTCGTCAGCAGTTGGCTTATGATAAAGAATATTTCCGGACGAGTAGAGTTGTAAGTGAAGCCTCCCGTATCTGTCATCATTCCACAATAAATCGGCACAGCCACAGACTTGTCCATATCATCAAAGCCACCAAGCTGCCATATCAGCCGAAACACGAGCTCGCAAGTACTGCACGCCTCAGGATGAGACACCGTGATGTCCACTTCTACCGAAGGATTGAGATGGTGGTCCACAAGAACCTTTCTTGAATTGGATTCGGCAATCAACGGCTCTACTTCTGCCGTTCTGCTTGCATCGTTGAAATCAAGACAGAACATAAGGTCGGCTTCTTTTGCCGCTCTTTCCACCTCTTCCGCCTTTTTGTCATAGCGCAAGATATCCATTGAGCCTGGCAACCATTGAAGAAAATTGGGGAACATGTCGGGCACAATTACTTTCACATCATCCTTTCCTCTCTGTTTCAGATATGCCGCCCATCCGAGCGAAGAACCTATGGCATCGCCGTCAGGACTGCGATGAGAAAAGATAACTATGTGTTTTGCCTCGTCAATAAAAGAGTTGAGGCGTTCTGCCTCAACTCCTGTCAATAAGTTTATATCCATTATATTCTGGTAGTTGTTTACTTAAACAGCTGCTCCGGGTAAACGCCCTCGTCTACAAGTTTCTGTATACGGTCCACGGTGCCTTGACGGTCAGCAGCGTAAGTCACGCCAAACCACTTGCTCGTGGTATCAAGCACCTTGACCGAAGCCGTGCCGTCGTTAATAAGCTTGTTTACCATAAGCGGAATAAAGAATTCAGCCTTCAGGTTTGTCATATTCTCAGGCTTTGAAAGGAACTCCTTGAAATATTCCTCACTGTATTCAAAATAATCTGGCGTAAATCCCCAAACATTCATAGATACAGGAGTATTGTCGGCAACAGCCACCCAATCGCCGTTCTCATCCTTATAGCTTACCTTTCCATCGATGCGCATAATTTCGGTACGCTCAACAACGGTTGTAAGGTTGTCGTCTGCATCCTTAGAGCAGATACCGCGTGCCACAGTGCCGTTTTCAGACAAAGTGTTGCCCACGCGGAATCCCACCATCGCATATTTGTTTTTGCTACCCTCTGGCAATTCGCTCAAGAATTTGCCGATAACCATAAAGCAGTCGCGGTTGTAGAAGTCATCACAGTTGATTACACAGAAAGGCTCATGCACAACCTCCTTTGCCATAAGCACGGCATGGTTCGTGCCCCAAGGTTTAACTCTTCCCTCCGGACATGAAAAACCGTCAGGCAGGGCATCAAGGCTCTGGAAGCAAAGTTCCAAAGGAATGTGTCCCTCATACTTGCTCAGAATCTTCTCGCGGAAGTCCTGTTCAAAATCCTTTCTTATTATGAACACAATCTTGCCAAATCCGGCTTGGATAGCGTCATATATTGAATAGTCCATAATGGTTTCACCGTTAGGACCCAGTCCGTCGAGCTGTTTCAGTCCGCCGTATCTGCTGCCCATGCCGGCAGCAAGCAATACTAAAGTTGGTTTCATAATTTTTTCCTTTTTTATAGTTAAGTTAATAAGTTAGATATATATTTTCTTCAAATTCTCTATTCCATAGTTTTTTCCATTCACATAAACAGGTGCATGCCATAAACGATAGCCGCATACCGCAGAAATTTCCCTATTGTCATACTCGTAACAGTAATAGGCAAGTTGGCACGCATCAGCCCCAGCAACACAGTTATTGCGCTACCTATTACAGGCAGGAATGCGAAGAAAGCCATCCACGCTCCCCTACCCGCCATAAATTTCTGCGCACGATCCATATTTTTTTTCTTTATATGCAAATATTTCTCTATCCAGTCCATCCTGCCAAATGTGCCGATCCAATAGTTGAACAAGCCACCGGCAACATTACCGAGCGTTCCGAACACGAGAAGTCCCCAGGCTTGCAGTCCTGCTGCATGTAGCGCAGCAATAACCACCTCGCTATTGAAAGGCAACACGCTGCCGGCGAGCAAAGCGGAAAGGAACATTCCGAAATATCCGTACTGTGTGAGAAATTCTATCATTCTTACTTTCTTTATCTTTATCCTAACAAATTGTATGCAGTCAATCCAACCAACATCAGGCAAACCACGACAAAGACAATATTCGTGGTTCTGGTTTTTGTCAATGCCACGAAATGAGCAAACAAGCAGCTCGTGTTTACAACAAATATAGGCAACAGACAACATATGTGCTGCGGCTGCAAGACAAGGAATATAACAGTAAGGACATCCACTGTAATAAACAGTTCGAATATCATCCTTGTTCTAATCTTATCCAGATAACTGTTGCGCAGATAATGCACAATACCAATCAAGGCAAGAACGGCAAATATTCCCAATGTAGCAATGTGGTGCTCGTTCACCATGGAATAATCCCACAAAGGAGAAAACTCGGTCAATCCATTGAAATGGTCTACAAATTCGTCAATTCTGCCTTGCCAGGCGTAATATCCGGAAGCAAACCAATAAGGGGCAATTATACCCAATACAGAAGCCCAGAACATCTTATGGCTAATTGCCATCATGTTGTTTCCCATCAAGATCCACAGGAACGGCACGAAATAAAGTATCTGCACGAAAGACATGCTTGCTATGCCAATGCAGGCAAAAGAATAGAACACCAGGCCAGGAGCTTTTTTGTCCTGGTATGTTCTGAACAGGGCAATATAAAACAGGATGAAGAAGAACTGCACCACAGCAGCATCCATCGACGCAAAGAGGAATGGCGAAGCACATGTCATGACAATGAACGAACACGACACCATTCTGCTGTATATCCTTATCAAGGAGTTGCTATTGTTCAGTGTAACCATCATCAACACGGATACGGCAAACATTGCGAACTGTAGATACAGTCCGTCGGTCAATGCCCCGCCAACGAGCCACACTGCTATTGCATACAAAGACGCAACCGGAAATGCAAACCGGCTCTCTGCTATTTTATTCTGCAGTCTTTTCCTGATCATTATAAATCCTGTCCGATGTCTCTTCTGAAATATTTGTCAGTAAATTGAATTTTCCCAGCTTCGGTAAACGACTTGCGCAGAGCCTCTTCCTTGTCTTTTCCGTAAGAGCTCACAGCGATAACCCTACCGCCGTTTGTTACCACCTCGCCGTCTTTAACTGTCGTTCCGGAATGGAACACGATGCTGCCTTCTATATTTTGGATTCCATTTATAGGATATCCCTTGACATATTTCTCAGGATAGCCGCCGCTCACGAGCATAACACAAACGGCAGCCCTGTCGTCGAATTCAATCTTGCGCTTGTCAAGATCCCCCTTCGCCACACCTTCGAGCAAATCCACAAGGTCGCTCTTTATACGAAGCATTACGCTCTCTGTTTCGGGATCACCCATTCGGCAGTTGTATTCAATCACCATAGGTTCTCCCTCAACATTTATAAGTCCGAAGAAGATAAATCCTTTATAATCGATATTCTCTTCGGCAAGGCCCTCAACCGTAGGACGGATGATGCGGTCTTCCACCTTCTTCATCCATTCCTTTGTGGCGAAAGGCACAGGCGTAACGCTACCCATACCGCCGGTGTTCAAGCCCGTGTCGTGCTCGCCGATACGCTTGTAGTCCTTTGCCTCAGGCAGGATTTTGTAGTTTTTACCGTCTGTCAGCACAAACACCGAACATTCAATTCCGCTGAGGAATTCCTCGATAACCACCTGTGCCGAGGCATTTCCGAACATACCGCCAAGCATCTCGCGCAGTTCCTTCTTTGCCTCTTCGAGTGTGGGGAGAATCAATACGCCCTTTCCGGCGCACAGTCCGTCAGCCTTGAGCACGTATGGAGCCTTGAGCGTTTCAAGGAATTTCAGTCCTTCGTCAAGAGTTGTCCCGTCGAAAGTCTTGTATTTTGCCGTCGGAATATTGTGGCGCTGCATAAATCCCTTTGCGAAATCCTTTGAGCCTTCGAGCACGGCGCCTTTTTTTGACGGACCTATTACAGGAATGTCTTTTGTGCGCTCATCATTCTTGAAATCATCATAAATACCCTTTACCAACGGATCCTCGGGACCGACAACAACCATATCGACTTTATTCTCGACACAGAAATTCTTCAATGCGTCAAAGTCGTCAGCCTTTATATTTACGTTCTCGCCCGTTTCTGCCGTTCCGGCATTTCCCGGTGCGATAAAAAGTTTTTCCACTTTCGGGCTTTGTGCTATTTTCCAAGCCAAAGCATGCTCGCGTCCACCGCTGCCTAAAAGAAGTATTTTCATAATTTTATTTGAAAAATGTTTTATGCTTGCAAAATTACAACAATATGTTATTTCTGCAAAAAAATATTGATAGTATTGGGATAAAAATATGAAATATCTTTGTCTTACAGCAATCCGAGTTCGCGGAGCTTCCCTTCAATCACAGTCACTCCTCCCTCAACGTTGCTCTCGATATTGAGCGGCATAACTGGGTCGTGGAGCGACATGCGCAGGAGCAGCCAACCATCTTCTTCGGCATTGGCGCAACTCACCCGGATGCCTTCGTAGTTAGGTTCTACGAGTGTCCAACCGGGAACGGCAGCAAATTTAGCCTTCATATCCTCAAGTATTTTCTCCCCCTGCGCCTTGAAGTCCGACATGGTGAGTTTTATTCTTATCTCCTTACTCTCCTTAGGCTGTTTCAGTGTGGCAATAAGGTCTTGCAACTGCTTTCCCTCTTTGTTCAACTTTGCTGCATCTATAATGAGCTTTGCTGCAAGATAGGCACCGTCGTCGAGGAAATAGTTCTCGCGCAGTGCGGCATGCCCCGATGTTTCGATGGCGAGCCAACACTCCTCGCCGGCATTGTTCAGGCGGATGCCCTCGTTGATAACGTTCTTGTAGCCGCGGCGGAAGCGGTGGTGTTTGCCACCCTTTTCGCTGATGAACTCAGCCAGTCCGTCGGAAGTAACAGAATCGGTAACCACCGTGCTGCCCGGATGTTCCTTGAGGATAACGGCTGCGATGAGTGCGATAAGCGCATTGCGGTTTATCGGTTCGCCTTTATGGTCAACGATAGCCGATCGGTCAACGTCGGTATCAAAGATAATGCCAAGGTCGGCATGACTCTTCTTCACAGCTTCACAAACCGAAACCATAGCCTCGGCATTTTCCGGATTCGGGATATGATTTGGGAATCTGCCGTCCGGCTCAAGGAATTGGCTTCCCTTTGTATCGGCACCGAGCTGACAGAGAATCTTCTCGAAGAATCCGCCGTTGCCGTTGCCTGCATCCACTATGATATGCATGCCGGCGAGCGGATGCTCATAGTCGTCGTCATTCACTCCCTTGCGGATATAGTCGGCAAGGTGGCGTGAATATATCGTCATGAAATCAAGCGCCGAGCTGTTGCCCTTTGCTCCTTCATATTTATAATCTCCCTTTGCCGCAATGTCGAGGATTGCGGCTATGTCCTTCTTGTCGAGTCCACCATTAGGAGTGAAGAATTTCAGTCCGTTGCGGTTGAACGGCAGATGACTTGCCGTTACCATCACCGATGCGGACGCCTTCACCGGTTCGCTCACTGTGGTCATAAACATTGCCGGAGTGGAAGCCAGTCCGCAGTCAATAACATCTGCACCGGCCTCAACAGCCCCATTGATGAATGCCGTTTTCAGGCTTTCGCCTGACAGTCGGCAGTCTGTGCCGATGGCAATCTTTATATCGTTCTCGCCTGTAGTGGTTCTAATCCATTTCACGAACGACTGTGCGATAATCTCAGTCGCTTCCGGTGTAAGATTAACATGTTCGCCCTCGATACCTTCGAGAGCCACGCCCCTGATGTCGGAGCCGTTTTGTAGTTTTTCCCAATTCATGGTCTATTCCAATTAAGTTAAATTCATCAGCAAACTTACATATTTTTTTTTAATTATCAGATAATATTGGAGAAAAAGCATATTTACATCCTACTTTACAAGTATTTCACTTGATATTTCCAACAAAATTATTAACTTTGCGTGCGGCAAAACATACAAGTTTATGAAAACAACAAAAGAATACATATCTTTAATCTCATCACATGCCGAGGAACTGAGAACTTCTTTTGGTATAAAGTCATTGCGTATTTTTGGTTCTGTATCAAGAAATGAACAGCACGACAGAAGTGATATTGACATTTGTGTAGATATGGAACCGAAAGCATATACTGTTGTTCGTCTTAAACGTTTTTTAGAAAAACTGCTAAAATGTTCTGTTGATATAGTAAGACTCCACAAACATATCAACCCATATCTTTTAGATGAAATAAACAGAGAGGGTATTTATGTCATTAAGTAATAGGGTTACTGTATTGTTTCAACAAAATAGACAAGTAATGTTATTATTTGTATAAAACACTACTTGTCTATTTCTATCAGAACTGCTCCAGTATCTCTATCCTCTTCCGTGTGTCGGGATGGGTGGAGAAGAGCGAGGACAGGAAGCTCAAGGCTCCGCCTGCCGTTAGATGCTGCGGATGGATGATAAAGAGCTGAGCCACATCGTCGCGCTTCACTCCCTGCAGTCCCGGGTCGCCGCTAATCTTTCTCAATGCCGAAGCAAGGGCAAGCGGGTTGCCGCAGAGTTCGGCTCCGCCGGCATCTGCCATATATTCGCGCTTGCGGCTGATTGCGAATCGCGTGAGGGCGGTGAAGAGATAAGCCACGGCACAGAGCACATAGCCTATTATCAATACCACAATCATTGCCACGCCACTGCTACGGTTGTCGTCGTCATCGCTGCCGCCTATCCTGCGGCTGCCGCCTCCAAACCACATCATATTGTACATCATCTGCACTATCACGCTCATCACCGTGGATATGATGCCCACGAAGATGATGCTCGTGATGAGCAGGCGGGTGTCGTGGTTGCGGATGTGAGTCAGTTCATGACCGATTACACCGGCGAGTTCATCGTCGTCGAGAAGGTTCATCAGTCCGGTGGTCACGGTAACGGTGTAGCTGTTTTTGTCGATGCCGCTGGCAAAGGCGTTGAGCTGCGGATCGTCCACCATATTTATCTTAGGCATGTCCATGCCTGCCGTCATACAGAGGTTTTCCACGATGTTGTACAGGCGCGGATTTTCCTTGCGGCTCACTGAGTGTGCCCCCGTTGCCGCCCTCACCATGGAGGTATTGAACAGGAAAGCGATGGCAAACCATATCGCCACGCCGCCAACTACCCACGGCAGGGCGTTGAGGAAATAATACTTCACCACCTCTGGGTCCATCTGGTGTACCACGTTGCCGTATTGGTCGTAGTATCCGTTGCCAAAATAGTTTAGCAGGGCGATAAACGCCCACACCACCCCGAGGATTATCATGGGGAACATCAGCAGCAACAACAGTGTCATCCTGTTGTTGCGGCTGATTTGTGTATGCATTCCTACGTATTTCATAATGTCTTCGGACTCAATTAGAACTTAATTTCCGGAGCCTTTTCATACTGTGCACGGCTCTCCTGTGGCACCTCGAACATTGGCTGGCGTGAGAATCCGAACATCTTGGCAAATAGGTTGCTCGGGAAGGTCTCAACGGCGTTGTTGAGTTCGCGTGTGGCAGAGTTGAAGAAGCGGCGCACGGCAGCGAGTTTGTTCTCGATGTCGGCAATCTCGCCCTGCAGCTGCACGAAGTTCTGGTTGGCCTTCAGATCTGGATAAGCCTCAAGCGACACCTTGAGTCCGGCGAGAGCCGAAGTGAGCTGGTTGTCAGCCTGAATCTTGTCGTTTATGGTTGTGGCGCCCATTGCTGCCGTGCGTGCATCTGTAACGCGCTGCAGCGTTTCCTTCTCGTGAGTGGCATAGCCCTTCACTGTTGCCACGAGCTGCGGTATGAGGTCGTAGCGCTGTTTCAGCTGCACGTCGATGTTGGCAAAGGCATTCTCGCGGTTGTTGCGCAGTTTCACTAAGTTGTTGTAGATACTCACGAGCCATATCGCCAGCACGACGATGGCCACCAGGATAATGATTGTTGTTGTTGACATAGTTTTCTTCGTTTTTATGCTCACCTTATATTATATATATACAGGCAAGCGTTGTTAATACTGTTTCTGTTTTTACTGATATATACGATAGCTTCATCGTAATAACTACAAAATTAATGCCTTTTGTTTACAAAACACAGAGAATTTAAGTTTTGTTTGTGTTTATACATACATTTTCCAACAAATTTTGCAGTAACTAAGCAATATTGCCTATAGAACAATAGATATATCCTCCATTTTTATTATATTTGTGGCAACTTTATGCCAGGCAAGCCCTGTCATGGCTCTGCAAGCATACAATGTATTTTTAATAACCCAATAAAACCAATCACGCTTATGAAAGTAAATTTCCATTTACCGATATTGGCAGCATTGTTTCTGTTGGCAGCAACAAGCTGCAGCGACAACGATAACGACAACCCTACCCCACCCGGATATATTGCCGACAAACTACCTACGGAGGATATAATAAAGAATACCGTTTCGGGGGCGTATCTTGAATACGGCGATGCTGAGAACGACGACTTTGCCGAGGCGGTGATGGAAAGGCACACCTTGGGGAAGGCGACGACCAATGGCGAGAAGGTAAAAAGCGTATTTATCGACAACGCCGTGCTGGCTTCGATGGCGACCGGCGACTACGAGAACATAGTGGCGAATATCATGACAGACAAGACCCTGCTCGTGGTTAATCCCACTGCTGAGGCGTGGAACAAGTTTGCATACAACATCGCCGTGGCCTATACCGACATGACGAGAGACGACAGACTACCGGAAAATTACACCGAAGAGGGCAAGAACTTCCTGAACATGCTGGTGCGCGACGTTAGGTTGGCACGCGCCAACGATATCTATGGCTTGCCTATCGTAAGGAATGAAAAGACGGGGGTGAATGGTATTTTCTC
This sequence comes from uncultured Prevotella sp., assembly GCA_934219025.1. GTDB lineage: Bacteria > Bacteroidota > Bacteroidia > Bacteroidales > Bacteroidaceae > Prevotella. The sequence continues at coordinate 10,994 of CAKQDG010000066.1, forward strand.
AAGTATCCTCACTATCCGCGGAAATGTTATACGCAGCTACGACAACGACATCCAGAAAAAGCCTGACTCGCTGACTACCGCTGAATATAAATACGACAACAAGGGGAATCTCGTTTCTTCTGACATCGACGACAAGGCGCAGGCTGTAATGCCCAAATGTGAGGCCAACGACTATTCGGTAGGGTTGATGGCCGACGACATCGCGGAGCGTATAGAGAAGGGCGACGACAGCAACGGTGCCGCCAAGGCTCCGGCAACCAGAGCTGAAGCGAGTGATTTGAAGAGTTTAATGGATGCTCAGGAATTCTCGCACGTGTTCCGTGCCGACAACTTCGCATCCTCGTGGCTCTACTATCAGCAACGTTCGTGTATCGTAGAGACGAAATATTATATATGGTCGGTGTACGACTTCAACAAAGACACCGACTACTACATCGTTCATCAGGTTATAACCTCGCACAACGGCGACCTCGGTTGTACCGACGGCACTCAGGCATGGGACCACGTGGGCGGCGACTATGTGTATCTCGGCTCATGGGCTGGCGACATGACAAACAACATCAACCTGCTCGACGAAAATGGGAACCCGGTGAACGGAGCTGAGATTATCAACCCTCAGCCAACTACACATCTCGGCACAGCGAGCCATACCACGGGCATAAACTGCTCGTTCAGCGGAAATCTGGGACTTAACGTGCTCGGTCCTAACGGCGGCGTGGCAGGTTCGTTCGGTTTCACCGACTCCTACACCACTTCCACTCCCGACTATGCCACAGAGCTGAAAACATCCGGAACGAAATTAAACTGGAACTTCAATGCCGCAAATGCCCATATCCTGGGACATTGTGCATGGGACAGCAAAAATGCTACACACGACATAATACCGTATTGCTACCGCAACGACTGCACTTTCAACCAGTCGTTCATATACACCGTGAAGAATCCGAAATCGGAAAGATATATGCTCGATGTATGCACTTCGCTTAGCTTGGTGAATTATGAGGGAATGAACATGATAGTATATATGAGCGACAAATACTTCGACTACAAGAGCGACACAAAATACAGTTTTATGCTCAACCCGCCCACTCGCCACAAGTCAGACTGGTATATGTCTATCGACGTGCCGCAGGGCATCTCGCAAGAGAGCGTGCGCAAGTTCCTTGAATCGCACTACGGCAAATACTGGAAGGAGTCGTTCACCTGCTACACATTCTCCGAGGGCGACGTGCTGCCAGTTTATGGCATAATGAATTCGCTGAAGCATGACATAAACAACGACCTGGCTTCGTGGAGGTCTGCCGGCTTTACCGGAAAGTACAGCATATACGTGCATCCAAGCACATCGTCAGAGATAACGAAGAAGTTTGAATTCACCGTGAAATAAGCACGGCGCAATTATATGTGGTTCATCCGGGATATGGAGTGATAATATTTATTATCGGAAGTGGCAAATGTTTTTTAGACGAAAACCAATAAAACACCCTCTGACAAGTAAAGCCCTCGTTCCTCGGGCTTACCGGTGTATTGTCGTATTTCCTTACGAGAACAAGTTCTCTCTCGGAAATACGCCAATCCACCGGTAATGCCTTTGGCATTTTTACTTGTCAGAGGGCGATAAACATAAAAAACAAAGGAAACCATTTTCGACCTGTAAAACAGAATGTCGGCGAGT
>CAKQDG010000067.1 GCA_934219025.1 uncultured Prevotella sp.
CTCCCCTTGTCAGGGGCGGAGCAGTTACTCTTTCTGCTAAAAGCTTAAATGTTTACTGGTAAAATTAGTAATGATACTGATTTTTGTAATGACAAATATGTAAGTTTATGACATTTAAAGGTATATACAAACCTTGTTGCCATTCTGTTTTACAGGTCGAAAATGGTTTCCTTTGTTTTTTATGTTTATCGCCCTCTGACAAGTAAAAATGCCAAAGGCATTACCGGTGTATTGACGGATTTCCGAGAGAGAACTTGTTCTCGTAAGGAAATACGACAATACACAGGTAAGCACGAGGAACGAGGGCTTTACTTGTCTGAGGGGGTTTTATTGGTTTTCGTCTAAAAAAACATTTGCCACTTCCGATAATAAATATTATCACTCCAAATATCGGATGAACAAAAAAAAATACAGGACTGCTTGTCCTGCATTTTTTATTCGAAATAGAATGTAAGGGCGATGATTTTGCTGCGCGCCTCTTTCACGCTGTTTGCATACATAAAGCGGTCTGCCATGCTCGTGTCCTTGAAGCGCTTGGCATGGTTGGTGTCAAGACAGTTGGTCAGTCCGTAACAGAATTTCAGTTCCGGACGGAGTTTGAAAAACGGCAGATAGAAGTCGCAACCCAAACCTAACTCCAGAAACACATCATACTTTTTCAGCTTTATATAGTCATTGCCGTTGCCCGAAAGGTTGAGCATGGGATTCACGCCAGCCATGAGATACGGACGGTAATTGTTGTGGCGCGGGGCACTGAATATCAGGTCGGCAGCCGCAGAGATGTATATCGTCTTCATCTGCTGCGTTTGCGTAACGTTCTCGCCGCTGCCCGTCTTGTCGGTCAGGTTCATAAACTTGATGTTTCGTGTTCCGAAATACATTGCCGGGGCAAGACGGAACGCGAAATGCGTGCCGAGGCGTGTTTCGCCCAAAACACCCACGGTGAACCCGGCATCCCAGTTGCTCTGGTCTGCCGTTATGAGTTTTTCAGTCGTGCCGTCGTCGGTGGTTATCATCTGCGGACCGATGTTTGTCAGTTCCAGATCCTGAAGATGCGTGCCTACCATCACTCCGAAGTGAAACGGACGGAGATCGGTGTACGGGCGATTCTGCACTTGAGTGTCTTGCGCCATGGCGCACATGGCTGTTGTCATGGCAACAAATATGATAAATAAGCGTCGTGTCATTATTCTGATAATATATATATAATGTATAACGGAGTTTTTTTGCCAATATTGCATTGTTGCCGTCATTTTGCCTACCTACTTCTTGTTATTTAGCCCCAAATCCCAAATACACAATATTTGTTATGCTGAATGATACCCCACAACAAACGTGGATGCAATAATCCGGCAAATGTGCCACTAAAAACACCGGAAATATCTTTGATAGTTAAAAAATGAAAATATCTCTACCAACTATTAGGTATTTAAAATAAAAACACTACCTTTGCATCGTACAAAAGTTAGTACACGAAATTATTAACAATTAAAATATAATTATTATGGCTTACGTAATTGGTGACGATTGTATCGCATGCGGTACATGTATTGACGAGTGTCCATCAGGTGCAATTTCTGAGGGCGAAAAGTATTCTATCGACGCAGACGCTTGCACAGAGTGCGGCACATGCGCTTCTGTTTGTCCTTCTGAGGCTATCAGCCTGCCAGAGTAATCTGTAGACAGAAGTAGAAACCAAGGAGAATAAAATCTCATATATTATTAAGTTTTAGAAACTAAAGGAGCGACGCCAGTTATGGAGCCGCTCCTTTTCTTTTTTATCCCCCTACTCTGCCGATGCCCGCCGTGCGGGGGCACCGGTGTTTATTTCTTCTTCATATCCACCACAAGCCGGCCGATGAAGATACCGCTCTTGCCGTTCTGGTCGTTGGGCACACTCACGCCGTCGAGATTTTTCACACGGCGCAACGTCTGGAAATACGTATGCGAATGGCCGCCCAGCACAATGTCGATATTTCTTGTCTTTGCCATCATCTGCTTGTCGCCGGTGCCGTCAGCGCCCCACCCCAGGTGGGAGATACACACCACGAGGTCGCACTTCTCCTTGTTCTTCAATGCGTCGGCAGCCTTCTGCGCCTCAACCACGGGGTCGAGGAATTTCACGCCCACACAGTTTTTGTCAGACACGAGTCCCTTCATCTCGGGTGCAAGTCCGAACACGCCAATCTTCAATCCGTTTCGCTTTATCACCACGTATGGTTTGACAAGCCCTTCCACACACGTGCCGGTGAAATCATAGTTGGCACAAACGATAGGGAATTTTGCCATGCGGAAGAGGCGCGCCATGTTTTCAAGTCCAAAGTCGAATTCATGGTTTCCTATCGTGGCGGCATCATAGTGCATCATGTTCATCAAGCCAACCTCCACATCGCCTTTGAACATGGAGTAGTATGGCGAACCTTGAGAGAAATCGCCACTGTCGAAGAGCAAGAGGTCGGGATTTTTCTTCCGTTCCTCGTCGAGCATCGCCACACGACGCAGGTATCCGCCGCGTCCGGCCTGCAGCGTGTCGGCAAGGGTAGACTTCAGCGGCATTACGCAGCTGTGGGTGTCGTTAGTGTGAAGTATCAGCAACTGCTTGCCGCGGGCCATGCCCGTAGCGGCAAATGCCGCAACGGCAAACAAGAATATTATCAGTTTTTTCATTTCAATGCTTTATTTTATTTTGAAACATAAGTATGATGCCATCTGTCAGTCTTTGGAAATGATGAATCTGCCCTCCACATTGGAGTCTACAGCTTCGCCACGGGCAGCCTTATCCTTGAAATAGTTTATTATGATAAAGCGCACGTTGTTTTTCTCATCCTTCGGACTGTTCACGCGGGTCTTGCTCTTGAACGCCACCATCCTGTCATTGCCCTCGGCAATATAGTCGAGAGTGGCTATGCGGTATTCTTTCTTGGGGTCCACGTCGTGGCCGTTGATTTTCAGGCTCTTGATATTTCCGGCCTTGTCTGAAACCACCTCCACGCCATGACTCACGGCCTGTCCGCCATATCCCGCCATCTGGGAGAAAAGTTCAAGCACCTTCTCGCCGGTAAGCGAACAGAAGCATATTTTATTTTCAAACGGCGCCACGTCGAGCACGTCGCCATAGGTAATCTCTCCGGCAGGAAACGACGCACGTATGCCGCCCATATTATATACGGCAAAGTCGGGATGCTCGCCGAAAGGTTCGCCACCCCATACCAGAATGTCGGCAAGAAGATTTGACAGCGGACTTTCGGGCTGATACTTCGAGAGCGGCTTTGCCGTGCGCCCCACCACTGGACTCATCACGCTGTCCACCTTTGCCCTGTAAGGGGCGATGAAAGCTTCGGCGGCAGCGTCTTTGTTTCTGTCGTATCGGCTGTCTATCAGCATACGGCTACGGGTAACGCCTGCCATCTGGTAGTGCGAGGCACAACCTGTGACCATAAGTGCAGCCGACAGAATGATTGCGGCTTTGTATTTGCTACACATATTATATTATTGTTTTTTTATATTTTCTTTCTGCAAAGTTACACTAAAATGCCCATACTTTAAAGGATGTCTACGAAAAAGCACACGAAAAAAGGCATTTCCTCCCCGGAAATGCCCTGACTGTATACACGGAATTTGTTTTTCCTTTATTTTGATATTCTTCTCGCCCCCACATAGCGGCGAGAATAGAATGGCTCGCTTGACTTGCTCACCTTCACGCCGCCGGAACTGCTGGCATGGATAAAGCTGAAATTGCCCTTCATCGGGTCGTAGTCCACAACGATACCCACGTGGCCTATCGACTTGCCGGAACGCGGACTTGTGAAGAACACCAGATCGCCTGTCTGAAGATTGCTTGCCGACACTGGTTCGCCCTGAGTGTATTGTCCGCGAGAGGAGCGGTTCAGCTCCACTCCCATCTGGCGATACAGATAGCTGGTGAAGCCGGAGCAGTCGAAGCCGCCAGGACCGGATGCACCGGAGCGATAGCGTGTGCCTATAAGCGAGAAGGCCTCGTTCATAAGGTTTTCCATCGATGCCACATCGTAGCTGTCGATGTCCTTGCCGTCGTTGGCATAGAGAAAATCAAAATTGTCTATCTCGTCAATCTGTTGCTCATCATTGTCGTTGTCTGTCGCTCCGCTTGCCAATGCCGGCGCGACAAAAGCAAAAAGGGAAATAATTATTGTTTTAAATCTTCTTGTCATCATAAACGTTAGCTTTATAGCACCACATAAATTCCCGGAAACGGCATTACATAAACACATAATGGCGCAAAAGAAAGAATTTATTTTGCATTGTGATGCATGTTCTTGATTTGTTTCTGCCACAAAAATAGTAAAAAAAACTGATATTCGCGAGTGTTTTACATCTTTTCAAATAATGCAAAAGCCGGTATTTCAGTGCTTTCCGTTCTCTTTACCTCTTGATATAAGTGCATTTACAATAAAATTGCAAAGCGAAAGGTTTAGCCCGAGGCTTTTATTTTCTTTAACAAAACGAGCGTGGCGTATTCCTAATATTTTTCAGAATACGCCACGCCTGTTACTTTTTTCCGCAAAATGTCTCGCAGATTTTATTTTACTTGTATTACAAGATATTTGCTCGTGCTCCAGAACAGCTGCGGGTTGGTTATGCGCAGCACATACTGGTCTTTTGCATCGGTTGCCAGCGTGTAGCTGCTTGATGGGTGCATAGTCAAGATCTTTGCCGATTTAGAATACAGCTTTATCTCTTTGTCCACCCTGATGTCTATCTTGGTAAAGAAATTCTTGTTGAAGTTTCCCTGCAACACCTTTCCCTTAACAAGCACGTTCTGTGCCTTGAGCTCCTTTTTCGAACCGAAGGCAAACCATGCCGTGTTGAGTTGCTTGTCTTGCGAATCTATGGTTTGCGCCTTCTGCTCTGTTTCCGATTTCAGGTCAGAAACATTGGTGTTCAGCGTATTTATCGTGGCGTCAAGCTCGGCAATGTGTATGTCTTTCGCATTGAGCTCCGCACGCAACTGCTTCAGTTGCTCGTCTTTCTCCTCCATCTGCTTGATAAGGTTTTCCACCGTGCGCTTCAGCTCTGAACTTTTGAACGAGCTTTCTCGCATCTGCTGCTGCAGTTTTGCTATTAGCTCCTTATTCTCGTTCATCCGCTGCTGGATAAACTGGATATTCTCGCGAATCTGTGCCTGCTTGTTCTCTCCTTCGCCATCCTTAGCTATCGTAACGCGGTCTTCTGCCTTGTTGATGGCACGGAATCCCTCTTCCACGTCGTTAAGGATTCCCATCATATCGTTTATCTCATTGTCACGCTGCTCTATTATCTTCTGCAGCGAGTCGTTCTGCACTGTGTTATTTTGCGGCTGCTCCACTTTCCCGTTTTTGCAGGCAACTATCGCTGTCATGCAAAATGCTAAAAACAGAATTTTTTTCATAATCAAAATGTGTGATTAGTTATTTACTCTTCTTCAAAACTCCTGAACTTCTTTTTTTTGAACTTGCTCGTATCCTGGCGGCTTTCAGCATCCACTGCCTTGTCTTTCAACTTCTTTGCCTTTTTCAGCTCTTCTTCATCGGCGCCAGCCACTACAATAACAAACTCTCCCCGAGGCGGGGTTTCTTCGAAATGGCTCACCACTTCGTCTATCGTGCCGCGCACACTCTCTTCGTGAATCTTTGAAATCTCGCGGCATGCGCTTACCTGGCGGTCGCCACCGAAATACTCGGCAAACTGTTTCAAGGTCTTGACCACACGGTATGGCGACTCATAGAAAATCATCGTGCGCGTTTCCTGCGCCAAGATGTCAAGTCGCGTGGCGCGCCCTTTTTTCTGCGGCAGGAAGCCTTCAAAACAAAATCTGTCGCAAGGCAACCCCGACGAAACAAGAGCCGGCACAAATGCCGTTGCACCGGGCAGGCACTGAACGGTTATTCCGGCAGCGGCAGCCTCGCGTGCGAGATAGAAACCTGGATCACTTATCCCCGGAGTTCCGGCGTCGCTGATCAGGGCTATCGTCTGACCTCCCTTCAGACGCTCCACAATGCCGGCCGTGGTGCCATGCTCGTTGAATTTGTGGTGGGCCATAAGCTGGTTCTTTATCTCAAAATGCTTCAACAGGATACCCGATGTCCGTGTATCCTCTGCCAACACCAAATCCGCTTCCTTTAGAATGCGGATTGCACGTAGCGTCATATCTTCCATATTGCCGACAGGGGTCGGCACAATATACAATGTTCCCATACTTTGCCACAAATATAAGGATATTAATCAGGTGGAGCAAAAAATACAGCGGTTTCTTTGCAATTTTTAAAACGTCTTTGTAATTTTGCGCGCAAATGGACAATAATTTAGCAGGGGAAACACACCGTCCCGGAAGAATTGAAGTGGTGTGCGGTTCCATGTTCTCAGGTAAGACAGAGGAACTGATAAGGCGCATGAAACGCGCAAAGTTTGCCAAACAAAGGGTTGAAATATTCAAGCCTGCCATCGACACTCGCTACTCTGAAATTGACGTGGTGAGCCACGACAAACATTCCATACCGAGCACTCCGATTGATTCATCATCTACGATAGCCCTGCTTTCATCAGAAATTGACGTGGTGGGCATCGACGAGGCTCAGTTTCTCGACGACGGGCTCGTGGATGTTTGCAACGAACTTGCAAACAGAGGAGTGAGAGTGATTGTGGCTGGACTCGACATGGATTTCAAAGGCAAACCCTTCGGACCGATTCCTGCCCTCTGTGCAATAGCCGACGAAGTAACAAAGGTGCATGCTATCTGCGTGAAATGCGGGGCACTGGCATACATCAGCCACAGGCTCGTGGCAAACGACAAAAGGGTGCTGCTCGGAGAACAGGCGGAATACGAACCTCTGTGTCGCGAATGTTACAAGCGAACACTCGCAGAAGAAAAATAAAAATAAAATTTCTCTCTTATGCTTGAAAAGGAAATCACATTCGACAAATTCATACGCATACTTGGCGTAGTGTTGATTACAGGCGGCGTGTTGTACATGCTGAACTATCTGAGCAACGTACTGCTCCCATTCTTTATCGCATGGCTACTGGCATACCTGCTGTATCCTATAGTAAAGTTCGTGCAGTATAAATTGCACGTACCGACAAGGGCTTTGTCGATTATCGTTACCCTTCTGTTCGTATTGGCAATACTCACAGGAGTGTTCTATCTCATAGTGCCGCCCATGCTCGAGCAGTTTGAAAAACTTGGAGACGTTGCATCACAATACATAAGACAAAGCACCAACGGAGAGAGTTTCCAGTCGCTCGTGCAACAATGGCTACATCAAAACAGAGAAGCTATAGAGCAAGTATTCAAAAGAAAAGACGTTACCGATGCCATAAAATCAGCCATGCCAAAATTGTTCAGCGTGCTCGGACAGACGGCAAGCGTAATCATAAGCATCGTGGCATCGCTAATCACCTTGTTATATATGTTCTTTATACTTCTCGACTACGAATACCTGACAACAAACTGGATTAAGATATTTCCAAAGAAAGCTCGTCCGTTCTGGAAATCACTGATGAAAGACGTGGAAAACGAACTAAACAACTATATACGTGGGCAATCGCTCGTGGCACTCATTATGGGCATACTCTTCTGCATAGGTTTTACTATCATAGACTTCCCGATGGCAATAGGTCTTGGAATTCTTATCGGCATTATGGACCTCGTGCCATATCTTCACACCTTTGCACTCATCCCTACGGCTTTTCTCGCATTGCTCAAGGCTGCCGACACCGGACAGAACTTCTGGGTCATATTTGCATCTGCATTTGCCGTGTTCTGCGTGGTACAGATAATAATAGATATGGTTGTAACACCAAAGGTTATGGGAAAGGCAATGGGCCTAAACCCGGCAATACTTCTTCTTGCCCTTTCCGTGTGGGGCGCACTGCTCGGCTTTATCGGCTTGATTATTGCACTGCCGCTCACCACAATACTTATAGCCTACTATCAGAGATACATAACTAAAGACAAAGCAAAAGCTATAGATGCCTCTACAAACGAAACAGAATAAAGCCACAGTGCTCATAAATAAAAATGAAATTCAAGTATACAGCATATACTTATGTCTGCAGGGATGCTGAGTACTTACGCACAGCATGCTATACGTCAAAATTCAAGAGCCACTGAGGGCAAAATTATTTTTTCAGAAAAAAACTCAAAAAATATTTGGAGATTAAACATAAATGCCGTACCTTTGCACTCGCTTTTAGGAATTAAGCATTTCGGGAGATCCGCTAGCTCAGTTGGTAGAGCACAACACTTTTAATGTTGGGGTCTTGGGTTCGAACCCCAAGCGGATCACAGGAAGGGATACTCGTTGAGTATCCCTTTTTTGATGGTATTATGCGTAACTCAAAGGAACTACGGATTTTCGGGGCAGTCAACAAATATTTACGGTCAGCGGATAAATATTTGGCAGCTAATAAATTTATAAGCTAATAGTTTCCAAGTCGTCAGGCACAAAGATGTTGCCATGATAGTTTTCTGACACCTCGGCAGTATAAAGTTGTTTACGATGACATAAATCCGTGTCTTCTGTATGATAAACAACAAGATTCTTTACACCTAACTTTTGGGCAATTCTTCCAGCATCAAGAGCTGTGCTGTGACATTTTTCATACGGATGAAACCTATCCCTGTCAGAATAAAGACAAAAAGCCTCACACATCATCCAGTCTGCTCCCTGGGCATAATGTAGCGTATGGTCATTGCATGGTTCATCGCCAAAGCAAACAAGTCGAGTATCGTCAGCAAAATGCAAAGTAAAGCCATACTGCTTTTCTTTTTTAGAAAAAATATCGAAACATTGCAGACGCATCGAGCCTAAACTAAATTCGTCACCATCAGAAAGTTTGTGCAGGATTACAGTTTTCCCTTTCTGTTTTTCATAATTCTTGTGAAGTATCATATTGCAGATTGTATCAATGACGCTCATCACCTTGTCATTGCCATACAAATTTAGTTTTCCTTCGTATTTTCCTGAAGCCTTCTTCTGCATTACCATTCTTATCATCCAAATTACTCCAAGGATATGGTCGGTATGAGCATGGGTAACAAACAGATTATGAATATCGGCAATATCTATGCTTGCCGCTTCCAGCTGCCGTAGTATGCCATTTCCGCCACCCGCATCAACAAGTAGCATATCCTCGGCAGACTTAACTATAAAACAAGTGTTGTAACATTTTGTAACTGTGGCATGACCTGTGCCAAGCATTATAACCTTATTCATATTCGTATCCGTCTTTATACCTGCTTTCATGCAAATATGTATATTTCTATATATTACTCTTGTATAGTGATATAAACAAGTAAGCGCACCAGATTTCTCCAATGCGCTTACTCTTTTAGTTTTATCTTTTGGTATTTCCTACCATTATATCAATTAGTATGTTGCAAGAACTTGCTTAGCTGTAGCATTTTCAGGATCAAGCTGCAACAGTTTCTCGAAGTATGGCTTAGCGGCAGCAGCCTCGTTCTTGATCTTATACAGATAGATTCCCATATAAGTGTAAGCCTCTGACAGACGAGACTTGTCGGCATCGCTCTTCACGCCGTTTGCCTCGATTATCTTGATAAGCTTTTCGTAGTAAGGACGAGCAAGTCCCTTTGCTTGTGTCGGGTCAGAGATACCGAGCGTGCGCGCAGCCATAAAGCTACAGAAGTCAGCATTGCTTGGATATTTCTCAGCCATCTGGTTGTAAATCTCAACTGCCTTGTTTACAGATGCTGTCTGCGCAGCACCAGTCTGGTTTGCCGCCTGATTACGGTAGATAGTTGCAAGTCCGTTATAGTCGTTGATGCCAACCTTTGGATTGTTCTTCAGATACTCCTCATAAAGCTCGAGAGACTTAGCGAAATCACCTTTTGCCTTATAAGCATCAGAAAGCTCCTTGTATACACCAGCCTTCAGAGCAGGGTCTGTAGCACTTGCCAACTGCTTGTTGTAGTAGTTGATTGCCGAGTCGTAGTCCTTCAATGCGCTGAATGTAAGACCGGCAAACTTGTAGTCATTGGCTGTAAGTTCAACAGAATCACTCTTGTTGAAGAGGGCATCGACATATTTTGCAGCTTCATCATATTGCTTCAGCTCTACTGAGTTATAGAGAGCCAAACGGTTGTAACCGGCATTACGAGGTTTCTGCGACAGTCCGTAGAGAGCGAGCTGCTTAGACACGTCGTTCTTCTGGTTTGCAAATGCAGCAAGTGCATACTCTGTAAGATAACTTGGATCGTGGGCATACAGCTTTGCCGGTGTCAGCTTGCCGTAATACTCGAGCACCTTCTGCATATAAGCACTATTCTTCTTTGCAGCCTCATAGTAGATATGTGCGGCCTCTGCATCAACAGGATAGTTAGGGTCGAGCGAGCGAACCTTCTCGAGCTGTTCTACAGCCATATTTGGAGATACGCCACGCATCACACGGGCATATTTCACGTATGCTGTGATATTGTTAGGCTCTACGTAATAAGCGTTCTGGTACATTGCTGCAGCAGCCCCTGGATCATCCTTGTAATATTCCAGGTCGCCCATAAGCATAAATCCGTCGCCAACCTTTCCGCTCTTTGCCTTGTTTGTCAATGCAATAGACATGTCGGCATACTTGCGAGTGTTTGCAGTGTCTTTTACATCAAGATAAGCACGTCCGATTGCTGCGAGAGCCTTGGCGTCTTTCTTGTATTCCTTCGTGGCATTTTTCACAATGGCAGCAACAGCAGCCTTGTCCTTGTTTGTCTTTATGGCAGTTACAGCATCCTTTACAGATACTTCCTGTGCCATAACCGAGCCGCTGACAACTGTCATCAGGGCTCCCATGAATAAATATTTAATCGTTTTCATAAGTCGAATGTTTTTTACTGGATTAAACAGTTTCTATATACACTTAGGTCCTAATTTATTTCCGTATTTTTTTTGCAATTAAAAAGTTTATGTTAAAGGATGAATATACTTTTCCTTATATTGATGCAAAGATAACTACTTTTTATTTTAACTTGCACCATTTTGTCAAGGAATTTGCATTCTATTTATATATTATGTTAAACTTTTAATCATCATTAACCTGTACGCTACGCCATTCGAGGTCTCCTCGGTATGGCAAGAGAGCTGATTTGAGGATTATTTTCTGTCCCTGAGGCGACTGCATAAAGTTTGCCACGCCAACTGGCAGTCCGTGGAACGGGTCAGCAAGCAAAGCATAAATCGTTCTGGCAAACGGGTATCTGCCGTCGAGGAGATAGAGTTGATATGGTTTCCAGCTGTTCATCTCCGTTGCCTTTTCCATCTGGCATACAGACATCACCGTGATGTTTTTCTTGAACGTAACGTTTGTCGTGTCGCGCTTGTCGTTGAGCCAGTTGCTGCCGATGATTCCAATGGCATTAGGAGTTTTCTCTACATATTTAATTACTTCGGCACTGGTTTTGACTGCCGAGATGTTAGGACTGTTGATTGGTTTTCCGCCAAGAATTGAATCCACGGCCCAGCGGACAGCTGCCGACTGTCGATTGTCGAACACAACATCTATTGTTCCGAGTCGCGAGCCTTTGTTTATCTGGTTCCATTTTGTTGCCTGCCCTGACAGGATTCTCTTTATATCCTTCACGGTTATGCACGAGTCTACATTGTTGCGGTTTATGATAAATGCCAATCCGTCATACCCCAGCGGGAACCAACGTGGCTGTATTTTATTAGTCTTGAAATATTCAAGCTGCTTGGCTGAAAAATTACGAGCCGTGATTATCAGATGCACTTGCTGCTTCATCAAGGCATTAAATGCATCTATCTCGTTTGTGTATTTAGCCGTAACATGAGCGTCGGGATACATGGCATGAAACACGGCAAGCTCTTCCTTGACAATGGGACTGAAGCTTTCGTCGCACATTAATGTCATTTTACCGGATGCATAGGTGTCCGTTCTGCCATTCTTGGACTTCTGACCTCCGCATGTGCAGAAAACCAATAATGCCATTGTCATAACAATATATGTGAATGTAATTCGCTTCATTTTATTTACTAATTAATTGTTATTTATTTTGACCGCTCCCCGACGAAGCAAAAAAGCTGCAGATTGCTTTGGGAAAGGCTGTCGATAAATGTATTTTACTTTAAAAAAGAAAGGTAGAGACATACCTCCCAAGAGAGACATTACCTCTACCTTTCCCTATAATATTCAATGATATTACTGGAGGCGGAATGTTACAGGAACGGTGTATTTAACACGTACTGCAGAACCATTCTGCTTACCAGGAATCCACTTAGGCATCTGAGAAACCACGCGGGTTGCCTCTT
>CAKQDG010000068.1 GCA_934219025.1 uncultured Prevotella sp.
ATTTCCTTATGAGAACAAGTTCTCAACGGAAATCCGCTAATCCATCGCTAATGCCTTCGGCATTTTTACTTGTTTCCGGGCGATAAACATAAAAAAACAAAGGACAATATTTTTTACAACCGGTAAGACAGAATATCAGTAAGATATGTCAATCTTGTAAAAGACAATAATTACAGTATTCAAGTTCCGGATTTAGTTACAGTATTATTTATACTCTGTTTTTAATTGTTTTTTACAGAGTATGATTTCCTATGTTTTTTATGTTTATCGCCCGATGTCGTTTTTCGGGGAGACACGAAGTGGCTCACCTGTGTCATGGCAGATGTGGACGAAAGAGAGCTTGCTCTCTAAAGGACACAAATGACATGACACAAATAAGCCGAAGGCTTGAAAAACGGCATCGGGGGTTTTATAGGTTTTCGTCTAAATATAACAAAGCTCTTCTGATAATATATATTCACAGAAGAATAATTATTCCTCACTCCTGGTTGCGGAAATTTCTGAAAGGAGACATACTGAAACAAGGGCAACAATACGGATTGTTTTCCGCTTGTTGCCCTTGTTTATGAGAATCAAGAAGCGAGCACTTGCGTGTCGCCCTCTATAATTACTTGCGCACCTTCATCACAGAGATTTTTCCGTCGCGCTCCACGCTCACGAGGTATACGCCGGCAGGCACATCGCTGATAGAGAGAGATGTTGCATTTGCGGCAGACGCCAGCTTCTTTCCGCTCATGTCGAGCAGAGAAATCTTGGCACTCTGTGCTGTGGTTATCAAGCCGTCGGAATAGTTCACTCCGCCTGCAACGGATTTCACGGTGTGGATTGCCGTTGGCTCTTCCAAGTCATCCATCTTGATGAGCTTTGTTTCGCTGTTGGCAGTACCGAGCTTGTAAACTGCCTGCACGTAGAGATTGCGCTCCGTGTAGAAGTTATACATATCCATGGTGAAATTCGTCTCGTTCACGGTTCCGTCGAAGTTGAGCTGGTTGTCGCCATATTCGCCGGCCTCAACGATGTTGTATCCCTGGAACTCCATGGCGTCGGTATATGCCGGAGCATCCCATGCCACGGTCATCGTGCTGTTGTCAGCAGTTATCTCCTTGCACACGCCGTGCAGGTTTGAAGGAGCCGGGAAATCAATCTTGTTTTCCACCGTAGCCAGGTTGCTGATATTGTAGCCTGTGGCATCGTCGCCAGCCGACACGGTCTGCACGAAATATTCGTGTTTGCCGTTATACTGTTTGCTGTCGGTATAGGTCAGGTCAGTCTTCGGGTCAAGGGTTGCAATCTTCTCTCCGTCGCGGTAGATGTCATACACGTATCCCTCGGCTGCGGCACTCGCCGGCGTAACGGTAAGCTTGTTTGTGTTCATTTCGCCCTCTACGTTCTCCACCTTCAAGCCGGCAGACAGGTCGCCGTTGAATTCGCGGTTCACGGTAATCTTGAACGTTGGGCTCAGGCTCCACGTATTCTCCTCATCGTATGAGTTGTAGGTATACGTCTGCTCCTTCACGCGGTTTTCGTCAAGGCGAGTATACACCACGCTGTCTTGAGGAACTTCCTCCTTGCCTATTTCATTCCAGTTTTCGTCGTATATAGAGTTTATGGTGTGGCGCACCTTGGTTGTCATCATTCCCGTCTCGTCGTAAACATATCTTGTTGATTCCATGAATTCACGTGTCTCGCCGCTCACGGTATAGTTTGTTTCCTTCAGCAGGTTGAAGTCCTTGTCATACTCCAGTTCCCCCTCGTAGTTGTACGAAGCATAGCCTTCGGCACCCACCGAGACAGTCTTCTTCGGACAGTTTGGTGCAACGAAGTCGCTATAGGTGATAGTCTGCATGAGCGTTGGCTCCGCGTCGTATCCAGCCATGAGTACAGATTTCTTCACGATATTGTTGTTGCTGTCGTATTCATACTTCAGCACCTGGGTTCCGCTCTCCGTTACGAGTCGGCCATTTGCGTCATACTCATACGTGGTTTTGTCCGTCGGGTCGGCAAGTCCCCATCTGCCCGGAGCCAGCTCCATATACGACTGCGAGAAGTCGCAAACCAACTGTCCGAGCGCATTATATTCGTAGCTGAAATACTGCATCACCTCATTGCTGCCGGCAGCTATGCTCAGCTTGCGCAACAGTCGGTTGGCGTTGTCGTAAAGATAAACGGTTTTTGTGGCCAAGTCGCTGCCGCCCGTCATATAGTCGCCGTAGTTCTCCTCTACTGCCACCTTCACAGCTTTCTTCCCCGTGGCATTGTCTGCTGCATTGGCAGCAACTGCCGTCATTGCGCCGGCAATCATCATGCACGACAATGACTTGATGTAAAAATGCTTCATAATTTTATAAATTAATTGTATTATAATGTTATTCTGTAATCAGTATATAGTATTTTCCTATTTATTTATTATATTGTCGGTGCAAAGATAATGCAAACAATGGGGAAAATAAAATTAAAAGGAAAATATTTAAACACTATCGCCATAAGATATGCCAGAATACCATTGCCATGCAAGAATGCATTGATGTCAGTCTACCCTCACCAGCCCTCACACTTACCCTCACCACTCGAAACGCCGACAAACAGGGCTTTTCGAGGTGATTGGTGAGGGTGTGAGGGTAATTTTGCAAAAAAAACATCTTTATTTGTTTTCCTGTTTAATGTCATTATCCTAATAAGCCTCCTCGTGCACTCCAGCCACAGCCCTTCCGCTCGGGTCGTTCATATTCTTGAACTTCTCGTCCCATGCAAGGGCCTCAGCCGTGCTGCATGCCACACTCGGCACGCTCGGCACACTGCGTGCCGCCGAATCGCTCGGGAAATGCTCGCTGAAGATTGAGCGGTAGAAATATTCCTCCTTGTTGCGCGGCGGATTGATTGGGAAACGCTCGGCAGCATGCTCCATCTGCTCGTCGCTCACGGCCTTTGAGGTTATCTCCTTCAGCGTGTCTATCCAGCTATAGCCCACACCGTCGGAAAACTGTTCCTTCTGTCGCCAGGCCACCTCGTCGGGCAGCATATCGGCAAATGCCTCGCGCACGATTTTCTTCTCGATAGTTTTTCCGGGACACATCTTTGCCTCCGGGTTGATGCGCATTGCCACGTCAAGGAATTCCTTGTCGAGAAACGGCACTCTGCCCTCTACGCCCCATGCCGAAAGGCTCTTGTTGGCACGCAGGCAGTCGTAGAGATGCAGTTTGGAGAGTTTTCTCACCGTCTCCTCATGAAACGACCTTGCATCGGGAGCCTTGTGGAAATACAGGTAGCCGCCGAAAATCTCGTCGGCGCCCTCGCCAGAGAGCACCATCTTTATTCCCATGCTCTTGATTACGCGAGCCAGTAGATACATCGGAGTGGATGCCCTGACGGTGGTAACGTCATACGTCTCGATATAATAAATTACGTCGCGTATGGCATCAAGTCCCTCCTGTATGGTATAGTTTATCTCATGGTGCACAGTGCCGATATAGTCGGCCACCATCTTTGCCTTAGCCAAGTCGGGAGCCCCCTTCAGTCCCACGGCAAACGAGTGGAGGCGCGGCCACCAAGCCTGGGTTCTTCCATTCTCCTCGATGCGGCGTGCTGAATATTTCTGTGCGATGGCACTGATAACCGACGAGTCCAGTCCGCCACTCAACAGCACGCCATACGGCACATCGCTCATAAGCTGCCGCTGCACGGCATCCTCCAGCGAATCATGAATTGCCCTGACGCTCGCCTCATTGTCTTTCACATTGTCATACGAAAACCAGTCGCGCGTATAGTATCTCTTCATCTTGCCCTCACGACTCCAATAATAGTGGCCTGGCAAAAATGACTCATATCTGTCGCAATGTCCTTCAAGAGCTTTCAGCTCGCTCGCCACATACACCTTGCCGTCGGCATCATAACCGATATACAGCGGAATGACGCCTATCGGGTCGCGGGCAATCATAAACTCGTTTGTTTCCTCGTCATAAAGGGCAAAGGCAAAGATTCCGCTCAGTTCCTCAAGAAAAGCCGGCACAATATCCTTCTTGCCATAGCCGGCACTTGCCTTCCATTCACGGTAGAGCGCAAGTATCACCTCGCAGTCGCTTCCCGTCTGAAACTCATATTCTCCGCCGAAGCGTTTGCGTATGGCCTTATGATTGTATATCTCGCCGTTCACGGCAAGCACCTGTTTGCCGTCGGGACTGAACAGCGGCTGGCGCCCCGATTCAGGATCCACGATAGAAAGTCGCTCATGGGCAAGGATTGCCGAACCTCCACAGTAGATACCGCTCCAGTCTGGTCCGCGGTGTCGAATCTTTGCACTCATCCTCAGCGCTTTTTCGCGCAACTCCGGAGTTTGCTCCTTGATATTGAAAATTGATACTATTCCACACATAACTATTTCTTTTATCTATTAAGTTTAACAAAATATCATAATTTAAAGCCAACGGTAGGACGGTTTTCATAACCTACATCAATTCATGCCGGCAGCTTTCAAGACAAAGTCATTTTAGCCGAAAAGTTCTTGAGGCGAGAAACCGCCCCAAGAACCATACAAACTAAAACACTCAATCGTTATCTACACGTCTTGTTATCTAAACTTTTTATAATCTACGCGTCTTACAATCCATATCAGTTGTAGCAGCTCTCTCCATGCTCGTAGATGTCGAGACCTTCTTCTTCAATACGCTTGTCTACACGCAGACCGGCTATCTTGTTGATACCCCAGAAGAGGAGGAATCCCGTTGCTGCTGCCCAAAGGTCGATACAGAGAATTCCAAGCACCTGAGCACCGAAGAAGCCAAAGCCATGACCGTAGAAAGCTCCCGAGTCTACAGCGAGCAAGCCGGTGAGCAGGGTTCCGAGAATACCGCACACGCCATGCACGCTGCTCGCACCCACAGGGTCGTCGATATGCAACTTTGTGTCAATAAACTCGATGGCGTATACAAGCACGATGCCACAGATAAAACCGATAATCAATGCTCCCAGAGGAGAAACAAGGTCGCAACCTGCCGTGATACCCACAAGTCCTGCGAGCACGCCGTTGAGCATCAGCGAGAACGAAGGTTTGCCGTATTTTATCCATGTTGTAAACATCGTGGCGAGTCCACCGGCAACAGCAGCAAGGTTTGTGGTAAGGAACACATGAGAGATTGCCACACGGTTCACTTCGCCAGATGCTGCAAGCTGAGAACCTGGGTTGAAACCAAACCATCCGAACCAAAGGATGAATACTCCGAGAGCTGCTGCCATAAGGTTATGGCCTGGAATAGCACGGCTCTTGCCGTTCTTGTCATATTTGCCGTGGCGCGGACCAAGCACGATAGCACCTACAAGGGCGAGCACGCCACCAACAGAGTGAACAATAGCCGAACCTGCGAAATCATGGAACGCAGCACCGAAGGTGTTCATCATAAACGATCCGTCCTCGGCATTGCACAGCCAACCGCCGCCCCATGTCCAGTGTCCTTCCACAGGATAGATGAGCAACGAAATGAAGAATGAATATACGCAATACATCGAGAATTTTGTCCTCTCCGCCATTGCTCCCGAAACGATAGTTGCCGATGTTGCACAGAACACGGTTTCGAAAATCAGAAAGCCCTCGGTTGGCAGACCTGCACTATTGCTATAAAATGAAAGATCACCAAAGTTTGGCATTCCTATAAAACCGGCACCGTCGCTGCCGAACATAAAGCCAAAACCTATAAACCAGAACAATACCGAACCCACCATGAAATCGACAAAGTTCTTGAAAAGGATATTCGCCGTGTTCTTGCTACGGGTAAATCCAGCCTCACACAGGGCGAAGCCTGGCTGCATGAAAAACACGAGCATTGCTGCAAGCAGCATCCACACTGTATCAACGGAAACGCCAAGGTCGGCTACGCTTTTTGAAACCTCTGCCAACGATTCGGCCGATAAAAATAATGTTGTCATAATCTTAATCTTTTAATGTTGTGCGTGTTGTTATTATCAACTGAAAACAGGGTCTTTTTACCTTTTTATAAAAAGCTACCCTTCGAATACAAAATTCTTTTTATCTGTAAAAATGAAATCTTTTTCCTTATTTCTCTTGCTCCGCATTATAGAGGGCGATGTCTCCACGTTCTCCTGTACGTATTCTAATAGAATCCTCAATCGGAATGATAAAAATACGTCCGTCGCCTATTTCACCCGTACGGGCAGCACCCTGAATTGCGGCAACAGTCTTCTCTACATTCTTGTCGCGCACCACTATGCTTACCAGAACACGCTCTATACTGCTCGTGTCATACATCACGCCACGGTAAATCCTTGCCTGACGCATCTTGCCCTCGCCTCTTACATCATAATAAGAAAACCACTCGATGTCGGCTGCAAGAAGTGCATCCTTCACATCCTCAAATCTCGTTTTACGGATGATTGCTTCAATCTTTTTCATAATTACCTTTTTTATTGGTTTACGTTATCTATGCTTTCTATTTGTTATGTTTCAAGTGCAAAAGTACAACAAAATGACAGACAAACAAATATTAAGAACACGTTTTGTTTATCAATTTCTTTGTTTGCTTACAAATAGACAAACGATAAAGCCTAATAGTTTCGTATTGTAAGCAAAATATATAATAAGTATTACAATTTGATATTTTAACCAAAATAAAACACAAAAACGCCAAACTTTATTACGCTATTTAAAACATTTTGTTGTATTTTTGCAGCAGAAAAGAAACATAAAGCAACTTAACAACAGTAAAGAAAAGAAAGATGTCAACCAGAAAGATAAAGTTTACCAAGATGCACGGTGCAGGAAACGATTATATATATGTAAATACATTATTATATAATATAGAAGATCCAGAGGCGGCATCAATAAAATGGAGCGACAGACATAAAGGCATAGGTAGCGACGGCCTCGTGCTTATTTGCACACCGACAACACCTGAAGCAGACTACAGAATGAGAATCTTCAATGCCGACGGATCAGAAGCCATGATGTGCGGAAATGCTTCGCGGTGTATCGGGAAATATCTCTTTGAGCGCAAGCTAACCGACAAGACGGAAATAAAGCTTGAAACTCTGTCGGGAATTAAGACACTGAAGTTGCATATTGACAAAGAAAGAAATACCGTAACGGGAGTAACAGTGGATATGCTGGAACCGACAACCGACAACAGCGAACAGTATGACAAGGCATGTGGAAATACGCTTACGGCAGAAGGAAGAGACTTTAAAGGAACATACGTATGTATGGGAAATCCCCATTTCGTAACATTCGTTGAAGATATTGACACAATCGACATAACAAAATATGGCAGGGTGCTCGAGCGCGACAAAGCTTTTCCTGAACGTTGCAATATAGAATTTGCACAAGTGCTCAGCGACGGAAAAATACGTACAAGAGTATGGGAACGCGGTAGCGGAATAACAATGGCTTGCGGAACAGGAGCTTGTGCCACCGCCGTGGCAGCCGCCCTAACAAAGAGAAGCGGAAGAACAAGCACCATAAAGATGGACGGCGGCGACCTTCACATTGAATGGAACGAAGCAGACAGCCATGTATATATGACAGGTCCTGCAGAAATAGTGTTTGACGGAGAAATAACGATAAAGATATAGGATTTTCTATAATGTATAGAATGGCTAGAGAATCTAGAAGTGCTAGAATGGCTAGAGAATCTAGAAGTGCTAGAATGACTAGAGAATCTAGAAGTGCTAGAATGGCTAGAGAATCTAGAAGTGCTAGAAATTCTAGAAATGCTAGAGATTCTATAAAATATAGGAGTTGAAAAAAAAAACAGAAAAACAACAACAATAAAGAAATATCAATATGGCATTAGTTAACGAGCATTACTTGAAACTTCAGAAAAATTACTTGTTTGCCGACATTGCAAAGAAAGTGAACGCATACAAGATATCCCATCCAAAGGCAAAAGTAATAAGCCTTGGAATTGGCGATGTAACACAACCACTTGCGCCCGCCGTAATCGAGGCAATGCACAAAGCCGTGGACGACATGGCACACAAAGAGACTTTCCACGGATACGGACCAGAACAAGGCTATCTGTGGCTTCGCGAGGCAATCGTGAAAAACGACTTCCTTGCACGCGGAATAAAGATAGACCCGAGCGAGGTGTTTGTAAACGACGGTGCAAAGAGTGATACGGGAAACATCGGAGAACTCGTGAGATGGGACAACAGCATTGGCGTAACCGATCCTATCTATCCCGTATACATCGACTCCAACGTGATGTGCGGAAGGGCCGGAGTGCTCGAAAATGGAAAATGGAGCAACGTAACATATATGCCATGCACCGAGAGCAATGACTTCGTGCCGCAGATTCCCGACCACCGCGTGGACATGATATACCTGTGTTATCCTAACAACCCAACGGGAACGGTGATAACAAAGGAAGAACTGAAGAAATGGGTGGCTTATGCGCTGAAGAACGACACTCTGATATTTTATGATGCAGCATACGAAGCCTACATCACCGAACCGGACATTCCCCATTCGATATACGAGATAAAGGGTGCGAAAAAGGTGGCGATAGAATTCCACAGCTATTCAAAAACAGCCGGATTCACCGGCGTGCGCTGCGGATACACAGTAATACCAAAAGAGGTAACAGCCGTAACCATCGACGGGAAAGAGCGCTTGCCGCTTAATCCATTCTGGGACAGACGACAGTGTACAAAGTTCAACGGCACCAGCTACATCAGCCAGCGTGCAGCCGAGGCAATATATAGCCCGGAGGGAAAGAAACAGACAAAAGCCACCATTGACTATTATATGGGCAATGCAAAACTGATGTATGATGCCTTGCTGAAACTCGGTTTCAAAGTATACGGCGGCGTGAACGCACCATACCTCTGGGTAAAAACTCCAGACGGAGTGGACAGTTGGAAATTCTTTGAGCAGCTGCTCTACGGAGCACAAATCGTGTGCACACCGGGAGTGGGCTTCGGACCGAGCGGCGAGGGATACGTAAGGTTTACGTCCTTCGGCAACCGCGAAAACTGCGAAGAAGCAATGAAGAGAATAGAGCAATGGATTAAGGGATAGCCGATTATCCCCTACCCTAACCGCCTTACGACATTCGACACAAACACATTATTAACATAAAAAGGTAAAGAGATTATGAAGGACTTAAAGAAACTCTGCCTGCTGACTGCCGGAATGGCAGCACTGGCAATGCCTATGACGGCACAGGACAAAGTGGAAGCAACGGTACAGGCCGACCTCGTGAGCAACTACATCTGGCGTGGCCAGCATCTCGGCGACATCAGCGTGCAGCCAACTCTTGGCATAGCCTACAAAGGACTGTCGTTTTCGGCATGGGGAAACTACGGTTTGTCAAACTCTGCCGACAACGATGAAATCGACCTCACACTGGCTTACACCACAGGCGGTTTCAATGTAGGTATAACCGACTACTGGTCGGCTAAGGATGCTAAATACTTTTCTTATGCCAGCCACAAAACGGCACATGTGTTTGAGGCCAACGTGGGTTACGACTTCGGTCCAGTGGCCCTGCAGTGGTATACCAATTTTGCCGGAGCCGACGGTTTGAACAAAGACGGCGACAGAGCCTATTCTTCATATTTCGAGGCAAGCGCCCCGTTCAAGCTCGCCACATGCGACTGGACGGCAACAGTAGGCGCCGTGCCGTATGCCACCACATCGTATGAAAAGGCAAACGGTTTTGCCGTTACGAACGTGTCGCTGAAGGCAGAAAAGGCAATTAAGATAACAGACTCGTTCACCCTTCCGCTTTTTGCAAGCATCAACACCAACCCTTCCACCCAGAAGGCATATCTCGTGTTCGGATTTACCCTCAAGCCATAACAAGAGGAGAATATACGAACAAAAATCAAAAGATATATCTGTTGGCAACGTCAAAAAGATAAAGAAAGTGGTGAATATTATGACAAAAGGTATGCAGCAAATGAAAAAAGCATTACCTTTGCATGTTGAAAATAAAAAACCATATAAAATAAAACTTTAAACAATGGCAAATTTAAGATTTCAGGTTGTTGAAGAGGCGTTCAAGAAACGCCCCGTAGAAGTGATAGCCCCGGTGGAGCGTCCATCCGAGTATTTCGGAAAATTCGTGTTCAACCGCGCTAAGATGTACAAATATCTGCCAGCCGACGTTTATGACAAGCTCATCGACGTAATCGACAATGGCGCAACTCTCGACCGCTCAATAGCAAATGCTGTGGCAAACGGCATGAAGCAGTGGGCAGAAGAGAACGGTGTGACCCACTACACCCACTGGTTCCAGCCACTGACAGGCGGGACAGCCGAGAAGCACGATGCCTTTATCGAGCACGACGGCAAGGGCGGAATGATTGAGGAATTCTCCGGCAAATTGCTCGTACAGCAGGAGCCGGATGCAAGTTCATTCCCTAACGGTGGAATCCGAAACACTTTTGAGGCTCGCGGATATTCGGCATGGGATCCTACATCACCTGTATTCATCATCGACGACACACTTTGTATTCCAACCGTCTTCATCTCATACACTGGTGAGGCTCTTGACTACAAGGCACCGTTGCTCCGTGCGCTCCACGCCGTAAACGTGGCAGCGACAAATGTTTGCCATTATTTCGACCCTAAAGTTACAAAGGTTACATCCAACCTCGGTTGGGAGCAGGAGTACTTCCTTGTTGATGCCGACCTCTACAGTGCCCGCCCGGACCTTATGCTTACGGGCAGGACCTTGATGGGCCACGACTCTGCAAAAAACCAGCAGATGGACGACCACTACTTCGGCACTATCCCAGACCGCGTTCAGGCGTTCATGAAAGATCTTGAGGTTCAGGCTCTTGAGCTTTCTATTCCTTGCAAGACTCGCCACAACGAGGTTGCACCGAACCAGTTTGAGATTGCTCCTATCTTCGAGGAGTGCAACCTTGCCGTTGACCACAACATGCTCCTCATGTCATTGATGAAGAAGGTGGCCCGCAAGCACGGATTTATCGTTTTGCTCCACGAAAAGCCATTTGCCGGCATCAACGGTAGCGGTAAGCACAACAACTGGAGCCTTTCTACCGACACTGGCGTGCTGCTCCATGCTCCTGGCAAGACTCCAGAGGCTAACCTGCGCTTCGTAACGTTCATCGTGGAGACACTGATGGGTGTTTACCGCCACAACGGACTCATCAAGGCTTCTATCATGAGTGCTACCAACGCCCATCGTCTGGGAGCTAACGAGGCACCACCAGCAATCATATCTTCTTTCCTCGGCAAACAGCTCACTGAACTGCTCGAGCATATCGAGAAGAGCGACAACGAGAGCGTGTTCAAGATGGAAGGCAAGCAGGGCATGAAGATGGACATCCCGGAGATTCCGGAACTCCTCATCGACAATACCGACCGAAACCGCACTTCGCCATTCGCATTCACCGGCAACCGCTTTGAGTTCCGCGCCGTAGGTTCTGAGGCTAACTGTGCTTCGGCTATGATTGCCCTCAACTCTGCCGTTGCCGAGGCTCTGAACGATTTCAAGGCTCGCGTTGATGCCCTTATCGCAAAGGGCGAGGATCAGACCAAGGCCATCATCACCGTATTGCGCGAGGATATCAAGACTTGCAAGCCAATCCGCTTCGACGGCAACGGATATTCCGACGAGTGGATTGAAGAGGCAAAGAAGCGCGGTCTCGACTGCGAGACAAGTTGTCCGGTTATCTTCGACAACTACCTGAGCGACTCTTCTGTCAAGATGTTCACCGACCTGGGCGTTATGACGAAGAAGGAGCTTGAGGCCCGCAACGAGGTGAAATGGGAAACCTACACCAAGAAAATCCAGATTGAAGCTCGCGTATTCGGCGACCTCTCTATGAACCATATCATTCCTGTGGCTACCCACTATCAGAGCATGCTGCTGAAGAATGTGGAGAACATGCGCTCTGTATTCCCAGCCGAAGAGGCAGAGAAGTTGAGCTCACGCAACATGAAGATTATCCGCGACATCGCCGAGCGCACGCAGATTATCGAGAAGGGCGTGGAGGATTTGGTTAATGCGCGCAAGGTGGCAAACAAGATTACCGACGAGCGCGAGAAGGCTATAGCATACCACGACACCGTGGCTCCTAAGATGGAGGCTATACGCTACCATATCGACAAGCTGGAGCTGACAGTGAGCGACGAGCTTTGGACTCTACCTAAGTATCGCGAACTGTTGTTCATCAGATAAGAGATGTCAATCAGCAAATGATTGTAACAGATATATTGAAAATATAGAATAGTACAATCTATTTCTTTTATTGGTTGTTTAAGTTGGGGGCTGCAAGGTTGTGAAACCGTGCAACCCCTTTGT
>CAKQDG010000069.1 GCA_934219025.1 uncultured Prevotella sp.
ACAGTCAGGTGCTCTAACCAACTGAGCTATTGAAGCATTGTTTGCTATCGTTCTTGATTGCGGTTGCAAAGGTACGACGTTTTATTCATTCCTCCAAATTTTTCGCAAAGAAATTTTCAAAAATATATAAAAAAGTTTGTTTTTAATGTCTAAAGCCGCCTTTTGAGGGCTTATTTCCCCCACTCCACTATGGAGTACCAAAATTGTTCAGCATTTTGGTACCGGAAGTGCAGCATAGCTATACTCCCGGTGTAACGTTGCTCCACATTCGGTATACCGCTGCTTCACTTCGCAACGAATGATGCGCCCGGGGAGCTAAAATAAAGCTATTCTTAACAAAGAAAGTTGCAAGATTGAACTTATTGTGCAAAAACACACGATAACTTTGCAGCAGAAATAAAGAACAAAACTAAAAAGAAAGGGAAACAACATGGAAAGAAACATCATGATAACAGCCAATGCCGCAAAAGGCAACCAGTTTGAACTGTCGGAACTCTTGCCGGGCATCAAGTCGTGGGCATCGGCTCCCGTGCGTCTGCTAGCCCGGTATTATTCGTCGGTATTGGAGAAAGAGGTGAGCACCCGCCAGACGTGGCATCTGATTGAAGCTCAGGCAGCATTCTTTGCCGGCATCTTTCCTGCCGACATCTCCATTGCACTGAGGTTGCTCGCAGTCGTATGGTTCGTGTCGTCGCTCGTGCGCTGCCGCAAGGCGCTAAATCTTAAATAAAAAAACTCACGCTCGGCAATCTGAAAGTAAACTTTCATTGCTCTCGCTTAATCGTTTTTTTTCAACCATAATTATATACATAGCCATAATGGTCTATGCCATGAAAAAACAGAAATCCGCCAAGATTCCTGCTTTGCCACGGTTGCTCCATAACCCTATGGAGCGGCAAAGCGGAATTCTGGCGGATTGTATGTATCTAAAAACTTCTTGCCGTTATTTCTCCACGCCAAGCTCCTTGAGCAGGCGGTCAGCATGTCCCCACTTGTCCATCAAGTAGAGCACATAGCGGATGTCCACGCCGATGCAGCGCGCAAGAACGCGGTCGAAGTGGATGTCGCTCGACAGCGAGTCCCAGTTGCCGTCGAAGGCAAGACCGATGAGCTCACCGTTGCCGTTGAAGATTGGCGAACCGGAGTTTCCTCCCGTGATGTCGTTGTTGGTGAGGAAGCAGAGCTGCATCTTGCCCGTGGTTTTGTCGGCATACTTGCCAAAGTCTTTGGCTCCCATCAGCTGGTGCATCACAGGCTCGGCATAGTAGTCTGCCACCTTGTCGCCCACGTTCATCTTGTCCACGATGCTCTCTGCCGTGGTGTAGTATCCGGCAGGTTTGCCGCCCACGTTCAGGTTTTTCACCTGTCCGTAGCTCAGTCGCATGGTGAAGTTGGCGTCGCTATAGTGTGGCATATCCATCTCCATGCGGATTTTGGCGTCGCAGAGGTAGCGCTCCTGCTCCTCGATGGCAGGCGAAACGCTCTGGTATTTCTCGCGCAGGTCGTCGTAAATATCCTTTATCGACATACCGTATTCCACGCCGGGGTCGTTTTTATATCCCTTTTTGTTGAAGAAAATCTTTTCGCCGCTCTTCATCAGCACAGACTTGCTGTAGAGCCAGTCCACGTATTTGGCGTAGTCGCCGCCAAACTGCTTGTCAATCTTCTTGTATATCGTGGGCAGATACTTGGCGTCTACATGCTCGCGGTAGTTTTTCAGCAGGGTTGCCATAACCTCCTTGTCGAGGGCGGCATCCCATTCGGCGCTGTTGTCGTCGAACTCCACATACTGCTTTTGTGGCTTGTCTTTCGGGCCCTTCACCTCCATGCCGTTGAGCACCTTCAGGGCGCGGGTGTTGAATTCGCTGGTGCGGCGGAAGGTTTCAATCCAGTTCATGAAAGCATACTCCGTGTCGAGGCGCTTGGCATAGAGGTCTTGCATCTTCTGGAAGTCGAGTTTTCCTTTCAGGAAGCCCGTGCTGTCCTGATATGCCTTGATGCGCTGCTCAAACTCCTGCTTCTGGCGGATGATGCCGATGGAGTCGATACACTTGTTCATGCCGATGGAGTTTTTCCAGTAGTTTGAGCTCTGTGCATACTTCGAGTCATACTTGATGCGCACGGCCTCGTCGGCACGCATGTGGCGCTGCATTATCTCCTGCTTCACGCCGCGCACCTGGGCGCGAGGTTCGTTTTCGGCGTCGCGGCGCTCACGGATGCCGTAAGACGAGAGATAGCGGCTTGTGGAGCCGGGATAGCCCACGGTCAAGGCAAAGTCGCCCTCTTTGTAGCCGTCGAGCGACACGCGGGTCCAGTGTTCCGGGTGATAAGGCACGTTGTCCTTTGAGTAGTCTGCCGGTCCGTTGGTCTTCGGGTCGGCATAGATGCGGAACACGGAGTAGTCGCAGGTCTGTCGCGGCCACATCCAGTTGTCGGTTTCGCCGCCAAACTTGCCCATCGACTTTGGCACGGTGAACACGAGGCGCAGGTCGCGGAAGTCGCGGTAGGTGGTGGCAAAGAACTTGTTGCCCTCATAATACGGCTTAATCTCCAGCCTCAGCGTAGGGTCTTTCTTCTTCACGTCTTTCGACATCTCGTTTTCGATAGAATCAAGAAAAACCTCCTGCTTGTCGATAGGCAGATCGTAGAGCCCTTTCTGGCGCAGCTCGTCGGTTACGTCTTTCTGTTCCACCATAAAACTGACAAACATGTTCTCGTTTGGCAGTTCCTCCTCGTAGGTCTTGGCATAGAAGCCGTTGAGCATATAGTCGTGGTCCACGGTGGAATGGGAGCGTATTGCCTCGAATCCGCAGTGGTGGTTGGTAAACACAAGGCCGTCGGGCGAAACTACGATGCCCGAACAAAAGCCGGAGAAGTTTACTACAGACTTCATTATGGCGTCGTTGCCACTGTAGAGCCCGTCGTAAGAGCGGTTGAAGCCATAGCTCTTCATCTGCTCATACACTGCCTCCGGAAGATTGTAGAGCGTCCACATTCCCTCGTCGGCACTGGCTTTGCCGGCAGCGAGCGCCAACATTCCAGCCAGTAGGATTGATGATTTCTTTTTCATTTATAATTCCGTTATTGTTATATTTGCGGCAAATTT
Organism: uncultured Prevotella sp.; assembly: GCA_934219025.1. GTDB lineage: Bacteria > Bacteroidota > Bacteroidia > Bacteroidales > Bacteroidaceae > Prevotella. The sequence continues at coordinate 3,107 of CAKQDG010000069.1, forward strand.
ACGGCTTTTATTTCATATATCAATATTTTTTCCATACGCAAGGCGGTAAATTGGCACTTTTTTCCTTTCAAAATAAAGCAAAGAGGATTACCTTTGCAAGGGCAATCCAAAAAACGAACTCACGACTATGGAAATTACGATATACCACTACGCTCTGTGCGTGTCGCTCACGCTGATGATATTCTTCAGCTACAGATTTCTCTTCGGCAGACTGCCACAAAAGGAGAGCTACCGCCCATACCGCCAATCAAGGATGATGATGGGGGCGGCATTGCTGCTGTTGTCGGCAAACTATATGATACACTTTTTCGTAACCCCACGGCTCACAAGCCCCCAGCTCGCGATAGTGATAAACCTGTGTACCTACTGGGGAGCCGTGATGCTCTTCGGCAGCGCGCTCATGATGCTGCTCGAAAGGAGCCGCATCACACGACGGAGGATTGTCTGCCACGCTATGGCATGGGCGGGATACTGTGTTGTTGCATGGATGATGTGGACAATAGTGCCCGAAGGCATGTTCAGGCGACTGATGCTTTTCCTGCTTGCCGCAATGTTTCTCGTGTATGCCAGCGGAGTGGCAGGCAGGGTGTTCCACACGTTCCGCAAGGCGCGGCGCAAACTCGACGACTATTATTCTGAAGACAGCGAGGCATACATACGCTGGATGTCGGTGTTCACCTACTGGGCTGTGGTATTCGGAGTGGCACAGGGGATATTCACCTTTCTGCCAGACCGCTACGTATTCATCTGGATAATATCGGCTATTCCGTTTTATATCTATCTGTATGTGTCGTATGCCAACTATTTCCTCTTCTACGAAAGAGTGGAAGGGGCATTGACCACAGCCGACTATTCGGCAAAACCTGGCGCAATCAACATGTCCCCCACCCCGCAAGGTTCTCAAGATTGCTACGAAAAGGAGCTATGCAGCAAGGCTGCCGCTCATCCGGGCATATCGCTACAGCAGGAGGAGATGCTTGAAAAGCGCATCAAGGCATGGATAGAACGCCACGGATTCGCTATCGGCGGACTGACAATAGAAGACGTGGCACGCGAAACCGGCAGCAACCGCACATACATTTCCTCGCTTATCAGCAAGCAATATGGCATATCTTTCCGCGAATGGATAAACGGTATGCGGCTGGAATATGCCAAGGAACTGATGAAAAGCAATCCCGACATGCCCGTGGGAGAGGTGGCACGGCGTGCCGGATATCTGTCGATGAGCTATTTCTCAAAAACTTTCAAAGAGGCCGAGGGAATTCCGCCCGGCAAATGGAACGGGATGACAAGAAAATAATCAAAATATATTACAAAGCATATCATTTTCCGTCATATAATAAATCCGGTTCTCCCTGGGAATGAAATGAAGAACCATAAATCCTATATATTATGAAAACAACAATGAGACAATGGATTGACAATATCATCAGCAACAAGAAAACCGTGGCTGTGCCCATCATGACACATCCGGGAATAGAGTTCACAGGCAGCACCGTGAGAGAGGCTTGCTGCGACGGACAGGTGCATTTTGAAGCTATAAAGGCTCTTGCCGAAAAATATCCGTCGGCGGCTGCCACCGTGATAATGGACCTCACGGTAGAGGCGGAGGCCTTCGGCGCCGACATCCACTACACGGAAAATGCCGTGCCTGCCGTTGTGGGCCATCTGCTCAACAATGCCGACGACATAAAGGCTCTCGCCGTGCCCTCGCTGAAGGCTGGCAGGGTGCCGCAATATCTGAAGGCAAACTTGCTTTCGGCAAGAGCGATAACCGACCGCCCCGTGCTCGGCGGATGCATAGGTCCGTTCTCGCTTGCCGGCAGACTATACGACATGTCGGAAATCATGGTGCTGATTTATCAGGACCCCGATGCCGCACACACGTTGCTGTCGAAATGCACCGAGTTCATCCTGAAATACTGCCGCGCGCTGAAGGCTACCGGCGCTGACGGCGTGGTAATGGCGGAACCTGCCGCCGGACTGATGTCTAACGACGACTGCAAGCGCTTCTCGTCAGACTATATCAGATATATCGTGAATCAAGTGCAAGACGACTCTTTCGCCATCGTTCTGCACAACTGCGGAAACACCGGACACTGCACAAAGGCTATGGTGGCTACCGGTGCTGCTGCCTACCACTTTGGAAACAAGTGCGACATGAGGGAAGTGATAAAGGATGTGCCGCCCACAGCACTGGCAATGGGCAACGTGGACCCCGTGTCGATGTTCAAGGAGGGCACACCGGAAAAGATGTATGAGTATACAACTCAACTGCTTCGGGATATGGCTCAACACCCCAACTTCGTTCTCTCAAGCGGATGCGACACTCCGCCACACACTCCACTGAAAAACATCGACGCTTTCTTCAAGGCGCTCGACGACTACAACAAGTCCATATAGGCCACTATATTATTATACACATGCACAAAAAATCATCACACATCATTTCTATATATCACAGCTGCCTTGTCGCAACGGCAATGGCAGTCGTGGCTTTTTCGTGTTCCCCGTCGGGGAGAAAAACATCTGGCAACGACAACAGGGCATACGCCTTGCTCGAGAAGGTGGCCGAACTGAACACCGACGGAAACAAGCAAATGGCAGTGTCTCTTGCCGACAGTGCTCTGGCAATGGCTCCTGCCGACACCACACGTTGCTGGCTGCTGAGCGAGAAAGCCGTGGCTCTCACGGATATGGGACACATGGCTGAAGCTATTGCCACCGGGAAGGAGGCGCTGGCTTTGGCAAAAAAGAACAATGATGTGGATGCTGTGCTGAATATGATGGGCGCACTCGGAATTGCTTACCGGCGAACGGGGGAAACCGACTCTGCCATCGCGGAATACAACAAGGGCATCGAACTTGCCGTGAAGGAAAGGAACAGCGAATATGAGATTTATCTTGACAACTGTGCCGCCGTACTCTTCAGCGAGAGCAACCGCTTTGCCGAAGCTCTCGACTTCTCCCGAAGGGCTGAAAAAGCGGCTCTTGCATCACACGACACCGTGGAATGGCTCTCGGCAAGGGCAAACATTGGCGGAATCTACTTGAGGATGAAAAGATACAAGGATGTGGTGAGGGTAATGACTCCTCTTTGGAAAGATGTTGTCAGAACAAACTATAATGTCCTGACTCTGAAATATCTCTCGCATCTGCTGAAGGCTCACAGCGAACTTGGCAACGCTCAAGCTCTGGAATATTATATGAAATATGCCGAAGCTGCCATGCAGGGGCTGAGTTCCACAAGCAACGGCGTGCTCGGCATTCTCGAAATAAAAGCCGACATGCTTGGCAAGCAAAGACTGTATGCCAAGCAGCTTTCACTGCTCGACAGCATCGCATCTGCCAACAACGGCAACCATGCCATGCCGGAAGGCAGGCTCCTTTTTTCAAAAGCCGCCTGCCTATGGCATCTGGACAGAAGGGATGAAGCTTTCGCCGCCCTGACACGGGCTTACCAAATGCTCGACTCTGTGAAGGAAAGTGATGTGGAGAGAAGTATGAGCGAATTCACCGTAAAATACAGGACTCTCGAAAAAGAGATGAAGATTGAGCGGATGAGCCTTCGCGAAGCTGAACAGCAGAACCGCATTTTGTGGCTCACCATTGCTGTCGCAATATTGGGGGTTGCCGTCTGTGTCGTTTTATATCGCAAGAGGATTGCATCGCAACGTGCCGAAATTGAACGGAAGCGCAGCTATATCAACGGACTGGAGAATGAACGGAGGCGTCTGGCAAAAGAATTGCACGACGGGGTGTGCAACGATATCCTTGCCATCAAATTGCTGATGAATACCGATGGAGAGAAAGCCAAAACACAACTGCAAAGTGTATGGCAAGACGCCCGCAACCTGTCGCATGCCCTCATGCCGCCTATGTTTGACAATACTTCATTGCCGGAGGCGGTGGAGCAATACACAAAGGTTGTATCAAGAGACTTGAACAAGGAAGTGGAACTTTCTGTAATGGGCACCGACAAATGGAAGGTGCTTCCACAGAATATCTGTTACGAGCTCTACCGCATAACGCAGGAGGCTGTGTCTAATGCCATAAAGCATGGAGAGGGGAATCGCATATCCGTTGTCCTTGATGCAAATGGCAACAATCTCAGACTATGCGTTGAAAATGAATCTGAATCGGAACCGGTAAGCGACAGACATAACGGCATCGGCATGGAAACGATAAAGATGCGTGCCTCAAGCATCGGGGCCACCACAAACTGCGGCTGCCGCAACGGTAAATACTCTGTTGAGATTAAACTAAAAAGCGCTCCGCTTAAATAATGCAATAAATGCATTGTAGAAGTAGAAGGGAATTCTCTGTTGAGGTTAAAGGGGAAACTCTGTTGAAATAAAAAAGAAAGACTCTGTTGAGATAGTGCTAAAATGAAAATATTGATTACTGACGACCATCCTGTTGTCCTTTCTGGGATAAGACTGCTGATAGAAAGCAAAATGCCGGAATCTTGCATTCTTTCAGCTTCTACCGTTGATGAAGCTCTTGGCATCATCAACACAGACAATGTTGATGTATTGATTACCGACCTTGACATTGCCGGCAGAAGCGGAATAGAATTGATAAACAACGTGCACGAGACTTGTCCGCAAACAAAAGTCATTGTCTACACCATGCACGAGGAAGTGTGGGTGGTAAGACAACTTCTATCTGCCGACCCGGACGCCGTCGTGCTGAAAGCCGACGAACCTGCAGAACTTACTCGTGCGCTGTCTATGATAAAGGAGGGCAAAGGATATTACAGCGCTACATTCAACCGCCTGCTCAACAGTATTTCAACTTCACCGGATATGCTGTCGAAGCGCGAGGCTGAAATATTGCGGATTACCGCCTGTGGCAAATCGGCTTCTGATATTGCCGCACAACTCAACATCTCGGTAAATACAGTGGAATTCCACCGCCGAAGAATAATGCAGAAGCTTGATGCCGCCAATGCTGCAGAGGCTGTAAATAAAGCAAGGGAACTGGGATTGTTTTCTTTGTAAAAACATTACTGTTCCACTTTGGCTTTATATAATTCGACTAATTGTCGACAAAACATAAACTACGGAATTCCATGGTTTTCCACCTACCGAAAATGATAGTTTTTATCCTTTGGCAAGTTGTTTCCAAAGGATAAATTTGTAATATATGCGGAACGTTCCTAAATTTGTATACGGAAAAACAATGGGCAACGTCAAACGTAACAAGCATGTCAGAAGATATAAAAGGTCAAATAACAAAGCGAGAAATCGAAATCTTGGATTTATTGTCAAGAGGTCGTAGTAGCAATGATATAGCCGAAGCCCTTTTTATATCAAAAAACACGGTGAACTTCCACCGCCGTCAATTATTGAGAAAAACCAGTTCCAAGAACATTGCCGAACTTATAGGCAAAGCCTACAGACTGGGAATATTGTCAAAATGACAATAGGTTGCATCTATCTCTACCCATGTTTACCATTAAACTGCTTCAATTATTTAAATCTAATTAAATAACACAGTACTAATTTAAATAGAATAGTAATAATAAACGAAACTATTAATCCCATAAATAAAACAATATGAGAAAAATCTTACTTTTAACACTTGCTGCGACTTCGATTGCGTCATACGGGCAGGGAGTGCGTCTTGGCAGTTACTATCACAGACAGCAGAAGCAGAAAGCAGAACTTCGTAAGGAAATTGCTTCAAACACAGACAACAAGAATGAGAGGGGAAATGCCACCAACAGAGGTCTACAGAAGGGTGTCTATATAGACCAGGCAATGAAGGTGAGTGGCAACAACATCTACCGCTATGTTTTTGCATATAACAAAAACATGGAGCGCAGTTCAGAGACTATATACAGGAAGTACTTCAACGGTGTGGAATGGTCTGACGAAGAACTTTACAACAAAGGCGTATATACTTATGAATACGACAGTCAGGGCAGGATAGTTTCAAAGAAAGTGGTATATGAAAACCAAAACACCGAGTTTCGTTCATATACAGTGTCTGTCGATTACAATAATGATGACTACACACAATATACCCATTACGCCATAACCGACAACGAAAGTTATTGCAGCAGCGATTGGAGTTTCTGGAAAAACGGCAGGTTACGCCATTACACCGTTTACAATGGCTATGCTTCCGACCAGAGGGAAAAACGTTCGGTTTCGTTCGACCAAAACGGCAACTGCACAAGGATTGCTGCGGATTACAATTCAAAGGAAATTTCAGGCAACCTGAACGATTCTACCATTATAACCAACGACACTTACTACGGCTACGACAATCCGAAGACTCTCGAACATTATGTGTATAACCCGGAGAACGGCAAACTGACTGAATACAAGACATGGGGCGTAAACAATGAAAGCCGCAAATACGAATATATCTACGATGCCCTGGGCAGAATCTCGGCAATAAAGAAATACTATGATGCTGACGACGATGAAGACGTAGGCACTGACTATTCTAAAACTCCGGCAAAGGGAATGAGTGAATTCTCGACAAAGGAACCGGAATGGCGACTTGAATACAACGAGACTTACACTTACTTCAATGACGAGGTGTATGGCATAGGCAATCCATGGCACGACATCTTCGGTATGGATGGCCCATTGACCAACCGCCACCTCGTGGACGACGACTACGAGCCAAACATGCCGTGGGTTGAGGATTTGACATTCAACCGCGATGCCAACGGCAAACTGCTCTCTTTGGTTTCTACAAAAACCGAGGAGGATGGCTTTATAGACGAAAACACTTTTACCATTGATGCCAACGGACATATCACCAGACAGTATGTTCATTCAAAAGAATCATGGGAAGACGGCGGTTATAACGAAGAGACGATAACCACCGACTACAACTGGCAGGGAGAACAGCTGACAAGCAGCCGGGAGACGTGCAATGAAAACACTTCCTATAACGGTAGCAGAAACTACACCCGCGACTACACCTACACCTACGGCAACGGGACTTTCGGATACAAGAGGGTATCGTCGGGCAATGACGTCAGCAGCGACAGCGAGAGAAGCGGCAGCATAACGAAGTTGAACAAGGGATTCAAAATCGTTGAAAAAAGCAAATCCGACCAGGATATCTTTATCCAGGAGGTGCAGACAGAGGATATAAACTTTGTTCGTCCGAACCTTATACGCGACTACGAGGGTTTCAGCACCGACAATACCATTACCGTATCGGTTAAAGACCGGGCTGTGGCTTATCTGAAAGCAAGCGGATATCCATACGGCGACGGATTGGGCTGGAATGACTTTGAGTACTCTTTAGGAGACGCATCAGCATATGTCAATACAAACGACGATACATATTTCTCTGTTTCGCATGAAGGCGACAAAACTATATGCAGCAATGCCCAAGGCATGACAGTTTTCGTGCTTCAGGGCAACAGACTGCTGAAGGAAAGGATATATGAGGAACTGTATAGTGACGTCGTCGTTAGTAAGTCACCGAGCCGTGCTTCTATTCCATCTGCATATACTTACAAGGAGATAACATACAGCTATGACGAGAACGGACTCGTAAACGGACAGACCGTTACCACCGTTGATAAGAACGGAACGAAGGTGGACGAGACAAAAGTGGAAGTGGTGTACAATCCAGCAAGCGGCATCGAGTCTATTAATGCTACAACGGGCAGGAGCCTCAACCTCAGCGGCAGGACTCTGGGCATTACAAACGGTTCGTTCTCGGTATATACCCTTGACGGCACGATGCTTGCAAGCGATGCCGGCTCGTTCCAGTTTGAACAAGGCGGCACATATATTGTGAAGTCAAGCCGCGGCAAGGCTATCAAGGTGAACGTGAGATGAAAGCGATAATAATGTCAAGGTGATATATATGATAAAAGTCTTCATAAGGAAACCAATGCCTCAATATATATAACAACAGATTTTTAATAACAACCATTAGCCGTTCTGATTTGACAAAATGTCAATCAGAGCGGCTTTTTTATTAATTATTTTAAACTTTACTGACTATATGTCGATAATCAAGTCAATTTGGCGCAAAATATCAAGACAATGGCATATGGTACGAGTGTTGCATATGGCATTAGTGAAAATCGAGAGCTGGAGAGCCGAAAGGCAGGAGGGCTTGAGAGATTCAAAAAAATGATTAATGAATGGATAAATAAAGAACTAAAATAAAAATGGAGGTATTTGATATGTTACCAGTAATGAATAGAAATCTTTGGATGCCTGATGAGTTTAACGACTTCTTTGACACAGACTTCATGCCGAGGGTTAATGCCACGGCTCCTGCAATCAACGTGAAGGAGAGCGAAAAAGACTACACAGTGGAGCTTGCTGCTCCTGGCTTGACAAAAGATGACTTCAACGTGAACATAGACCACGACGGTAATCTTCATATCAAGATTGAGAACAAGAGCAACAGCAAAGAGGAGGACAAGAAGAGCCACTATCTGCGTCGCGAATTCTCTTACAGCAAATATGAGCAGACATTGCTTCTGCCTGACGATGTTGAGAAAGACAAAATTAGCGCAAGCGTAAACAATGGTGTTCTCACCGTTGATCTTCCTAAGATTGAGAAAACAACCGAAAAGGAAGCTCGCAAGATTGAAATCAAATAATCTATTCTGATATAATTGTTAATAGCCCCGATGCCATAAAAGGTATCGGGGCTATTTTTATACTCGGACGGCTCAGATTTCTCGGACTACTCGGACTACTCGGGAAAATCAGAGTTGTCCGAGAAGTCCGAGAAGTCCGAGAAGTCCGAGTTGTCCGAACCCTCAAAAAAAAGCTACTCCCGCCCGCAAACCAGCAGTTTGTGGCTACCGTCTTGCAGCGTAGTGGCAAAGATGTATGTATCGCCCCCGTCTTTCAGTTTCAGCCGCTTGCGCAGTTCGCCAACAGAAAGAGGGAAATTCCTTGTAGTGATGTTCGCCCTGCCGATGCTTCCGAGGATATGGCGGAGCTCCATTTTATTCATCCCCGAAACTGCTTTTATCAGGAAACGTCTTCCGGGAAAATCCTCCACATTATCCCTTGAAACAAACAAATTGCTGTTTGGGGCAATCTGCATTACACCATACTTCCGGCACAAAGGCTCAAAGCCGCCAAACTTCATCAGAG
>CAKQDG010000070.1 GCA_934219025.1 uncultured Prevotella sp.
GGCTAAGGCTGAGGCTGAGAACCTGAAGAAGGCTATCGAAGAGGCTGGTGCTAAGGTTGAGCTCAAGTAATTGAGTATCTAAAAATATTTAAGGTTAAGGTTCTTCCAATAGAAGAGTCTTAACCTTTTTGTGTCTTTATATTTCTGCTGCTTACCACCACGGCAGATTTCCGTTCCTAAGCCGTTTGATGCGTTGGGGATGTGGCTTTTCAAATATGGTGGATTATAAAACGGTAACAAACATCTGTAATGGCTTCTAAAATCGTTGATAACAGAGTAAACTTTGCTAGCATCAAAAATCCGATGCCTTATCCGGATTTCCTTGATGTGCAGTTAAAGTCTTTCAGAGACTTCCTGCAGTTAGACACTCCGCCTGAGGAACGTAAGAACGACGGACTCTATAAGGTGTTCTCAGAGAATTTCCCTATAACCGATACACGAAACAATTTCGTTCTTGAGTTCCTGGATTACTATATTGACCCTCCCCGCTACACTATAGACGAATGTCTGGAGCGTGGACTTACTTATAGTGTGCCTTTGAAGGCTAAAATGAAACTTTACTGCACGGATCCAGAACACGAAGACTTTGGCACGTTTATTCAGGACGTATTCCTTGGAACTATCCCTTATATGACTGCAAACGGCACTTTCGTAATCAACGGTGCCGAGCGTGTTGTCGTATCTCAGTTGCACCGCTCTCCGGGCGTATTCTTCGGACAGGGCGTGCATGCCAACGGTACATCTCTCTATTCCGCTCGTATCATTCCTTTCAAGGGATCATGGATAGAATTTGCTACGGATATCAACAACGTGATGTATGCTTACATCGACCGTAAGAAAAAGTTGCCTGTAACAACTCTGTTGCGCGCAATTGGTTTCGAGTCTGATAAGGACATTCTGCAGATCTTCGACCTTGCCGAGGAGGTTAAGGTTAATAAGAAGAACATGAAGGAAGCTATAGGCAGAACCCTTGCTGCCCGTGTTCTCAAGAGCTGGAACGAGGACTTTGTTGATGAGGATACCGGTGAGGTGGTTTCAATCGAACGTAACGAGGTTATAATGGACCGTGAAACCGTTATCACAAAGGAGAATATGGAAGATATCATCGACAGCGGTGCTTCTACTATATTGCTCCACAAGGATGCTGCTACAGCATCAAAATATTCAATCATCTTCAACACGTTGCAGAAAGACCCGAGCAACTCTGAAAAAGAGGCTGTGCTCTACATCTACCATCAGCTGCGTAACGCTGATCCTGCTGATGACGCAAGTGCAAGGGAAGTTATACAGAACTTGTTCTTCTCTGACAAGCGTTATGACTTGGGTGATGTGGGTCGTTACCGTATCAACAAAAAGTTGGGTCTTGATACAGACATGGATGTTCGTATCCTGACCAAAGAAGATATTATCGAGATTATCAAATATCTCATCCAGCTGGTTAATTCAAATGCTACCGTCGATGATATCGACCACTTGAGCAACCGTCGTGTTCGTACCGTAGGCGAGCAGCTGAGCAACCAGTTCTCTATCGGTTTGGCTCGTATGAGCCGTACCATCCGTGAGCGTATGAACGTGCGCGACAACGAGGTGTTTACTCCGACTGACTTGATTAACACGAAGACCATTTCAAGTGTTATCAACTCATTCTTCGGTACGAACCCGCTGTCGCAGTTCATGGATCAGACGAACCCTCTTGCCGAGGTTACCCACAAGCGCCGTCTGTCTGCTCTCGGTCCTGGCGGTCTGTCAAGAGAGCGTGCAGGATTTGAGGTTCGTGACGTTCACTATACACACTATGGCCGTCTGTGTCCTATCGAGAGTCCTGAAGGTCCAAACATCGGACTTATTTCTTCTCTCTGTGTGTATGCAAAAATCAATGAACTCGGATTTATCGAGACTCCTTATCGTAAGGTTAAGGATGGTGTCGTGGATCTGAAAAACGAAGATGTGGTTTATCTTACCGCTGAGGAAGAAGAGGATCATATTATCGGACAGGGTAATGCTCCGCTGAATGACGACGGTACTTTCATCCGTGATGTCGTTAAATGCCGTCAGGATGCCGACTTCCCTGTTGTGCCTCCTACTGATGTGGATTTGATGGATGTTTCGCCACAGCAGATCGCTTCTATCGCTGCCGGTCTTATCCCATTCTTGGAGCACGACGATGCTCACCGTGCATTGATGGGATCAAACATGATGCGCCAGGCCGTGCCATTGCTTCACAACGAGGCTCCTATCGTTGGTACAGGTATCGAGCGCCAGGTGTGTGTTGATTCGCGCACAATGATTACTGCCGAGGGCGAGGGCGTTATCGAATATGTAGATGCCACGACAATACGTATACTGTATGACAGAACGGAAGACGAGGAGTTCGTAAGCTTCGAACCTGCTCTCAAGGAATACCGTATTCCTAAGTTCCGCCGTACGAACCAGAATATGACTATCGACCTTCGTCCTATCTGCAACAAGGGACAGCGTGTGAAGAAGGGCGATATATTGACTGAGGGCTATGCCACCGAAGATGGCGAGCTTGCTCTTGGACGTAACCTCCTCGTTGCTTATATGCCGTGGAAGGGTTACAACTACGAGGATGCCATCGTGCTGAACGAACGTGTAGTTCGTGATGATGTGCTCACATCTGTTCATGTGGATGAGTTCTCACTTGATGTGCGCGAGACAAAGCGTGGAGTGGAAGAGTTCACAAATGATATTCCTAACGTGAGCGAGGAAGCTACCAAAGACCTCGACGACAACGGTATTATCCGTGTCGGTGCACGTGTTGAGCCGGGTGATATCCTTATCGGTAAAATCTCTCCAAAGGGCGAGAGCGATCCTTCGCCTGAGGAAAAACTGCTTCGTGCAATCTTCGGCGACAAGGCTGGCGACGTGAAGGATTCTTCTTTGAAGGCCAATCCATCGTTGAGCGGTGTCGTTATCGACAAGAAACTCTTTTCTCGTGCTATCAAGACCCGTGCGTCAAAGCAGAAGGACAAAGTTATCCTTGCCAAGATTGACGAGGAATACGAGGCAAAGATCGAGGATTTGAAAGATATATTGGTAGACAAGTTGCTCACTCTCACCGAGGATAAGGTTTCTCAGGGCATCAAAGACTATTCTGGTGCTGAGATTATCACTAAGGGCAGCAAGTTTACTACCACACAGCTGAAGAACCTTGACTATGAGGGAATCCAGTCTAACAACTGGACTGACGATGAGCATGCCAATGGATTGATTTCAAAGCTTATCACCAACTTCCTGAAGAAGGCTAAACTGCTTGATGCTGAGAACAAACGTCGCAAGTTTGCTATCACAATCGGTGATGAACTTCCATCGGGCATTCTTCAGATGGCAAAGGTTTATATCGCCAAGAAACGTAAAATCGGTGTCGGTGATAAACTTGCCGGTCGTCACGGTAACAAGGGTATCGTTTCTAAGATTGTGCGCCAAGAGGACATGCCGTTCCTGCCAGACGGACGTCCGGTAGATTTGGTACTTAATCCGCTGGGTGTGCCTTCTCGAATGAACCTTGGACAGATTTTCGAGGCTATCCTCGGTGCTGCCGGAAAGCGCCTTGGCGTGAAATTCGCTACTCCTATCTTTGATGGAGCCAAGCTTGAGGATTTGAAGGAATGGACCGACAAGGCAGGTCTGCCAAACCTCGGTTCTATGCACCTTTATGATGGTGAAACCGGTGAGATGTTCGACCAGCCGGCAACTGTGGGTATCACATACTTCTTGAAACTGGGACATATGGTTGAAGACAAGATGCACGCCCGTTCTATCGGTCCGTACTCTCTTATTACCCAGCAACCTCTTGGAGGTAAGGCACAGTTCGGTGGTCAGCGTTTCGGAGAGATGGAGGTCTGGGCACTCGAGGCTTTCGGTGCCAGCCACGTGCTTCAGGAGATTCTTACAATCAAGTCAGACGATGTGGTTGGCCGTTCCAAGGCATACGAGGCAATCGTTAAGGGAGAGCCAATGCCAACACCTGGTATTCCGGAGTCTCTCAACGTGTTGCTCCATGAACTTCGTGGTCTGGGCTTGAGTATCAAGCTTGACTAATAGGGTTAAACTCTTTACACAATATATATAAACAAGAATTATGGCTTTCAAGAAAGAAACTAAGATAAAGAGTAATTTTACGAAAATTACCATCGGTCTTGCTTCACCGGAGGAAATTCTCGAGAACTCGTATGGTGAGGTAACCAAGCCGGAGACCATTAACTACCGTACGTATAAACCTGAGCGCGACGGTTTGTTCTGCGAGCGCATCTTTGGTCCTACCAAGGACTATGAGTGTGCCTGCGGAAAGTACAAGCGCATCAGATACAAGGGTATCGTCTGCGACCGATGCGGTGTGGAGGTTACCGAGAAAAAAGTGCGTCGTGAGCGTACAGGACATATTGAACTTGTTGTTCCAGTGGCACATATATGGTATTTCCGCTCATTGCCAAACAAGATTGGCTATCTGTTGGGATTGCCTACAAAGAAGCTCGATGCAGTAATATATTACGAAAAGTATATTGTTGTCCAGCCAGGTATTATGGCTGGCAAGAAGGATGCTGAGGGTAATGAAGTTGAAGGTTCTCACAAGATGGACCTTCTCTCGGAGGACCAGTATCTTGATATCATTGACCATCTGCCGGAGGATAATGAATATCTCGACGACAGCAATCCAGACAAGTTTATTGCAAAGATGGGTGCCGAGGCTATCTACGACCTGCTCGTCAATATCGACCTGGATTCTCTGTCTTACGAGCTTCGTGACCGTGCAAACAGCGATTCTTCGCAGCAGCGCAAGACGGAAGCTTTGAAGCGCTTGCAGGTTGTTGAGGCATTCCGTAGTAGCCGTGGTGTAAACAAGCCAGAGTGGATGATCATGAAGATTGTTCCGGTTACTCCGCCAGAACTTCGTCCGTTGGTTCCACTTGATGGCGGACGTTTTGCCACTTCCGACCTCAATGATCTCTACCGTCGTGTCATCATACGTAACAACCGCTTGAAGAGACTTATCGAAATCAAGGCTCCAGAGGTGATTCTCCGAAATGAGAAACGTATGTTGCAGGAAGCTGTAGACAGTCTCTTTGACAACTCTCGCAAGAGTAGTGCCGTGAAGAGCGAGTCCAACCGCCCACTGAAGTCGTTGTCTGACTCTCTGAAAGGTAAAGCCGGTCGTTTCCGTCAGAACCTTCTCGGTAAGCGTGTAGACTATTCTGCACGTTCTGTAATCGTTGTAGGTCCGGAATTGAAGATGGGCGAGTGTGGCTTGCCTAAGCTTATGGCAGCCGAACTCTATAAGCCGTTCATTATCCGTAAGCTTATCGAGCGCGGAATCGTGAAGACAGTAAAGAGTGCAAAGAAGATTGTAGACCGTCGTGAGCCGGTTATTTGGGATATCCTTGAGAATGTAATGAAGGGTCATCCAGTTCTTCTCAACCGTGCCCCTACACTTCACCGTCTCGGTATTCAGGCATTCCAGCCGAAACTTATCGAGGGTAAGGCAATTCAGCTTCATCCGTTGGCATGTACTGCGTTCAACGCCGACTTCGATGGTGACCAGATGGCTGTTCACCTCCCGTTGAGCAACGAGGCAGTTCTTGAGGCACAGATTTTGATGCTTCAGAGCCATAATATCCTTAATCCTGCAAACGGTGCTCCTATCACAGTGCCTTCACAGGATATGGTGCTCGGTCTTTATTATATTACAAAGATCCGTCCGGGTGCCAAGGGAGAGGGACTTACATTCTACGGACCTGAGGAGGCAATCATTGCGCATAATGAAAAGCGTTGTGACCTTCACGCTCAGGTTAAGGTGATTGTGAAAGACCTTGACGAAAACGGTAATTATATTCATCATATGGTTGAAACATCTGTGGGTCGTGTCATCGTCAATGGCATAATTCCGGATGAAGTGGGATATGTGAACAAGGTAATTTCAAAGAAGAGCTTGCGCGACATCATTTCTGATGTTATCAAGGCGGTAGGCTTTGCCCGTGCCTGCGAGTTCCTCGACGGAATCAAGAATCTTGGTTACCGTATGGCATATTTGGCTGGACTTTCGTTCAACCTCGACGACATTATCATTCCTGAGGAGAAGAAAGCTCTTGTGGAGCGCGGTAACGAAGAGGTGCGCCAGATTACCGACAACTATAATATGGGATTCATTACCGACAAGGAGCGTTACAACCAGGTTATTGATGCGTGGACACACGTGAACAACGACCTTGGAAACGTTTTGATGAAGGAGATGACAGAGGCCGACCAGGGATTCAATGCCATTTATATGATGCTTGATTCCGGAGCCCGTGGTTCTAAAGACCAGATTCGCCAGCTTGCAGGTATGCGTGGACTTATGGCAAAGCCTCAGAAGGCAGGTGCCGAGGGAGCGCAGATTATTGAGAACCCGATTCTTTCTAACTTCAAGGAAGGAATGAGCGTGTTGGAGTACTTTATCTCTACTCACGGTGCACGTAAGGGTCTTGCCGATACCGCCATGAAGACTGCCGATGCCGGATACTTGACCCGTCGTCTTGTAGACGTTTCTCACGACGTGATTATCAACGAAGAGGATTGCGGTACGCTTCGCGGACTTGTTTGCACAGCCTTGAAAAATGGCGACGAGGTTATCTCTACATTGTATGAGCGTATCCTCGGTCGTGTTTCAGTACATGATATCGTAAATCCTACTACCGGTGAACTTATCGTTGCAGCCGGAGAGGAAATAACAGAGCCTATTGCTCAGGCAATCGAGGATTCTCCTATCGAGAGCGTAGAAATCCGTTCTGTGCTTACTTGCGAGAGCAAGCACGGAGTGTGTATGAAGTGTTACGGACGTAACCTTGCCACAAGCCGTATGGTACAGAAGGGTGAGGCTGTCGGCGTAATCGCTGCTCAGGCTATTGGTGAGCCTGGTACTCAGCTTACACTTCGTACGTTCCACGCCGGAGGTATTGCTGCCAACGCTGCCGCCAATGCAACAATCGTTGCAAAGAACGATGCCAAGATTGAGTTTGACGAGCTTCGAACAGTACCGTTTGTAGAGAAGGCAGACGATGGTAGCGATGTAGAGTGTGAGATGGTAGTCAGCCGTCTTGCCGAGATTCGCTTCATTGACCCGCATACGGATATCGTGCTTTCAACGATGAACGTGCCTTACGGTAGTTCTCTTTACCACAAGCATGGCGAGAGCGTAACCAAGGACACCGTCATAGCAAAGTGGGACCCATTCAATGCCGTTATCGTAACAGAGTATGCCGGCACATTGAAGTTCCGCGACGTTATCGAGGGCGTTACCTTCCACTCTGAGACCGACGATACTACCGGACTTACCGAGCGTATCATTACCGAGTCTAAAGACAAGACAAAGGTGCCTACCTGCGACATCGTTGATGAGAATGGAGAGGTAATCGGAACATACAACCTCCCTGTAGGTGGTAACGTTGTAGTAGAAGACGGACAGAAGGTTGCTACCGGTACTACACTTGTCAAAATTCCTCGTTCAGTAGGTAAGGCAGGAGATATCACGGGAGGTCTTCCTCGAGTTACAGAGCTCTTCGAGGCTCGCAACCCTTCGAACCCGGCTGTCGTTTCAGAAATCGACGGTGAGGTTACTATGGGTAAGGTTAAGCGTGGAAACCGTGAAATCATCGTTACTTCAAAGACAGGCGAGCAGCGCAAGTATCTCGTATCTCTGTCAAAGCAGATTCTTGTGCAGGAGCATGATGCCGTTCGTGCCGGAACTCCGCTCTCCGACGGTAGTATCACTCCGGGCGACATCCTTGCCATCAAGGGTCCTACCGCAGTTCAGGAATATATCGTGAACGAGGTTCAGGATGTGTACCGCCTGCAGGGTGTGAAGATCAACGACAAGCACTTTGAGATTATCGTGCGTCAGATGATGCGCAAGGTTCAGATTAATGATCCGGGCGACACAACATTCCTTGAGCAGGAGATGGTTGATAAACTCGACTTTGCAGAGGAGAACGACCGTATCTGGGGCAAGAAGGTAGTTGTAGACGCTGGCGACAGCGAGAACCTCAAACCGGGTCAGATTGTAACTGCACGCAAGCTTCGCGACGAGAACTCAAGCTTGAAGCGCCGCGACCTGAAACTCGTACAGGTGCGTGATGCAGTGCCGGCAACATCAACCCAGATACTTCAGGGTATCACACGTGCTGCACTCCAGACAAAGAGCTTCATGTCTGCTGCATCATTCCAGGAGACCACCAAGGTGCTCAACGAGGCTGCAATCCGCGGCAAGTCAGACCGTCTGGAAGGTATGAAGGAAAACGTGATCTGCGGTCACTTGATACCAGCCGGTACAGGTCTTCGCGAGTTCGAGAAGATTATCGTTGGTTCAAAAGAGGAGCACGACCGTGTTCAAGCCAACCGCCGCAATGTAATTGACTACTCTGAGAAGCAGTCAGTAGAGGATTAATGCAATAGAGAAGACGATACATTTTGTTTTCTCTTATAGATAAAGGGTTAGAGCCACTATGCTGTAAAAAGCATGGTGGCTCTAACTTTTTTATATTTTGCAAATCCGGAAAAAATCTTTATCTTTGCCATGATATTATTGAATAGTATGAAGTTATGATGAGGTTTCCTGACAGTTATATATTTTCAAGCAAGACATTTGTAATATCTGTCTGTTGTGCAATAATCCTTTTAGCTCTGACAGTCATCTTTGTAACGACAAAGACACCAAGTTATCCATTGGCGTTGACAACGTTGGATACATTGTCAGATCGCCGTCCAGATTTGGCATCAGAAAAGTTGGTTCAGTATGTACGTAAGCATAATTCTATGAGCAGTGCCGACCGGTGGTATTGCCGTTTCTTGCTATTCAAGACAGCCGTAAAGCAAAACTCTGGAATAAAGAATGACAGGGAAGCAAAAGCAATACTTGCCCATTACGAGTCAGAGGCTGACGAACGGATGTTACAACAGGTCTATTACTATGTTGGAACGACATACAATCTTTTGGGTGATGCTCCGCAGGCAATGGAATATCTGCACAAAGGTATGCAATTAACTCTACAAAATTCCAAGACGGAAGAACTTAGAGCTCTATATTATTATATGATGGGTGAACTTCTTACCTATCAACATCTTGACAAGGATGCACTTGCAATGCATCTTAGAGCTTATGACATTTTTAAACGACATAATAATTACCAAAGAATGGCATACGAGTGTATTGCTATTTCCTGGTCTTTAAAAGCTTTGGGAAAGCTTAATGCATCTATCTCTAATTTGGAAAAGGCAAGGATATTGGCAATTCAGCACAGCATGTTAGAACTGCTGCCAGAAATAGAATGTCAGTTGGCTGACAGATACTATGACCTTGGAAAATATAAATTGGCAAAGAAACATATTGACATATCTTTGTCTGCTAAAAATGGTGCCTTCAACAGTTCAACCCTAACAGTTGCGGCGAATATCAGTGTTGCTTTGAATGATTATGACAAAGCAATGGCTTATTATGCCCGAATAATAGAAAGTGGTACTATCTATAGTAAGCAACTTGCATACAAATTTATGGCAGAATATTTTAGCAAGAAAAATGATAAGGTAAAAGCTTATGAATATAGCATGAAGTATTGTGATATGACTAATGAAATAGTCCAGCTGACATCTTCCGAATATTCTGCAAGGGCAAATGCAATGTTTAATTATAGGTTCATTGAAAAAGAGAAAGACAACCTGTTATTGAAACTGAAATTAAAAAACAAAATAGTAGCTTTCTCGGTTATAATTTTAATTCTTTCCATATTGTTCGTTTGCTATTATTTCTATGTGAGCAGACAACGGCAGCGCAAACTTGAATTTCAACTTTTGTCCGTCCGTAATAGAAGCGATAGAACCTTAGCCCAGTATCGGGCAAGGTTGGAAGATTTAAGTAATAAATTAAACTCAGTAAAGGATGAGCAGTCAGACTCAAAAGTTTTGTTTGAACAGAAGGAAGTAGAGAGGTTACTCAAAAAATATGAGTTACAAAATAAAGTTCGTTCAACGGCAGAATGCATTTGGAAGAGTACGGAAATATACAAGCGACTTGATAGAATTTGTAGAAAACGTGAAAATGTTACTGAGAATACAGTTGATTGGGATTTGTTGGAGGAAACCTTATTTGACATATTTCCTACATTTAGAGATGGCTTGATGGATTTTAAAAGGATGAAATCTCAAGCATATCATGTTTGTTTGCTTATTAAGGCAGGATTCGGTGTTCAGGAAATTGCATTCCTGACAGTGAAGTCTCCTGAAGCCATTAATTCCACAAGAAGAAGATTGTATGAAACAAATCTCGGAAAAGAAGGTAAACCAAGTGAATGGGATGAAGTAATAAGGTCATTATAATTTAGTTATATCGTCTTGCACTGACGTTCAAAAAGCGTTCATTTCTTATTGTAACTCTCTAAAAATCAGGGTGAAATAAAATGCACGTTTTTTGAACGCCATTTTTTTTGTGTGGACTTTCTAAAGAGTCTAAATTTGCCACGATAAAAATTATAATTATGAAAAAGGCATTTATTATTTTTGCAGTGCTTTTCAGCGTAACCATATTTGCAAGGGATAAGGTTATTTTGCATTCTTTAGGTACACATCCTGGTTCACATCCTTCAGCAGTGCCAACAGTTACGACCAATGGCGACGAAATTGACATCAAGTGCGACTCCGTTATATCTAATGTGGATGTCGTAATTAAAGACCAGTATGGCACAGTCATGCATCAGTCCACCCAAACTGTCGGTCCAGACGAAACAATAATCTATGTTCCTAGTATGGATGGCGATAGTGAGAAAACCACTATCGATTTGTATTATGACCGTAAGCATCTCTGTGGCTTTTTTGAAGAATAACTTATTAAAAAATCATGGTTTCATCGAGAAAATCTCGATGAAACCGAATATAAACTAAAAATCAAATGGTTACAACAAAATTATTTTTTGCGAGTGCAATATTCCTGTCATTGACACTAACCTCGTGTTCGCAAGACATGGATGTTGTTGCCGAACAAAAGCGCAGCGAAGTCCGCTCTTTGCAAGGCGTTAGTGATTTGACAAGTCAATTAAAGAAATACGACAGGCAGTTTACCTATGACAATACCGAAAACTTGCAGTCTGTCACCCGCCTTTCCAAGATAACC
Source organism: uncultured Prevotella sp. (assembly GCA_934219025.1). Taxonomy (GTDB): domain Bacteria; phylum Bacteroidota; class Bacteroidia; order Bacteroidales; family Bacteroidaceae; genus Prevotella. Next base: position 11,153 of record CAKQDG010000070.1, read on the forward strand.
TACAGCAAGGGAGATATAGTAAAGATAGCCATCTCCGACGTAAAGGGCGGACTTCGTGGTGCTGGCGGAGGAGCTGGAGGCGTTATTGTCGGCGCAGCCACGTCTTCTTTGATAAAGTTCGGCTCCATAACAATAAAGAAACTCCTTTGGGGATATATCAAGGACAAATACCTGACTCCAAAAGTCTATCGCAGTAACTCCCTTTGCCAGTATGCCGACAGCATCGGCTACTACCACAATGAACTGGAATACGCCATGTATGATGCCGACCGCAACAGCTCTGACAAACCGTCCATACAGCTTGTTGCCGATGCCAATGCAAGGCTTCTCACCATGTCTACTGGTTTCAACAAAGATGGCGGACTTACCGCAGCTCAGATGCTGTCGATTTCAAATGAACTGGATGTCATAAGGAATACCGACGAAAGCCTTTCCTTCGCCGAATACTGCAACAAACTGAAAGAACAGAATCCCGAAGACGCTGAATACATCGACTATTGTGCCGAATACATCTATACTGCAGTCTATGCCAACCTTTCCAATCTCGACGAATACACCGACAACGTAATCTACCAGATACAACATTCCAACGTAAATGTACAAGATAAACAAACTCTTTACAACGGCATTCAGATAGCCTATGCGAGTATCCTGTATTCACAGAACATAAATTTCAAAAGCATTTCCAACAATTTAAATTTATAAGATATGAAAAAGCTCATTTGTATCCTAATGATGTTTATATTGTGCTTGCAGTATAATTATGCTGGACATTTGGACAGGAGGGACAACACAAAATTGATA
>CAKQDG010000071.1 GCA_934219025.1 uncultured Prevotella sp.
GCATCTTCAAGGAGAACTGTCTGCTTAACCAGGAGTTCATCCAGGACAGCAAGCAGTCGGTTTCTGACTATCTGAAAGCTGCCGACAAGGAGCTTACAGTGGTTGATTTCAAGCGTTTCTCTTTGAGCGCTGACTAATCCGAGAGATTATTCTATAAATAAAATAAAGCCAGGCAAAGGATTCGTATAATCGTTTGCTTGGCTTTTAATGTTTTCTGTGTAAATTTTAATGCTTGGGTCTATGGGGATTTACAAATTATGGAGACTCTTTTTCTTTGTCATGCTATTCCTGACAAGTGAAAAAGGCTTTTCTCAAGTTAAGGTTGTTGATGAAAATGATAAGCAGCCCGTTATCTCGGCAAGCGTCTACGATGCCTCAGATGGCACATTCCTCGGAATTACCGATTATGATGGATTCATTCCAGAATCTGCCCGCGGGCGTGGCAATATTCTTATTCAGCATATAAACTATAATCCGGTAAGCATAAACCCTGTATTATACACAAACTCCGATATTCGCCTTGTTCCCCGTGTTTATCAGTTGCCGGAGGTTAAAGTCAATAAGCCGGAAGATGCAGAACTGAGAATGAAGGTTTATATCAGGCAGTACAGAGTGTTGAAAGGCAAACCTGCATCCTTCTCTGAAAGCATTGCCTATTTGTATTTCTTGACAGGACATGAAGACACACCATCGTCGAGTAAAATATTGTCAGAAAACAGATATGAGAACCGCAATGCCATGACGGGCGAAAGCAAAATGCTGAAGTCGTTGGCTTCTTGTTCCGACCCGACGATGTTTGCCTCTTTCGGCGGACACATGCTTTATAATTCCCTCAGAGGTTCACGACGGATAAGAAATTCATGGAAGAGGGCTGGCAGTATATTGTATATGAACGAAGACTCCGTAAACAAAAAATGCGAGATTGTACACGACAGCCTTTTTGCCGAGAAGCCTTTTAAGGTGCCATTGTTCGGTTTCTCCTTTGGTAACTTATATACAAGCGAGACGTATTCTACAGAGTATGGCGCGCCGAAGATTTACAATATCTTAAATGCTTCCGAAAGATATCGTGTGTATCAGACCAAGACTATGGGGTATGTAGACGAGTATGTGGAGTTTTATGTACTTGGAATTGACTATGTTACCAAGGAACAGAAAAAGGCTGACAAAAAACTCAAAACTGTGGAGTTTGTAAGGCCACAGGGAATTGTTGCTTCAAATGATTTCATGTTTGAGGCTTTAAAGACAATGACCAAAATTGGAAATTAATGCATAATTATATATAAAATGAAGATTTTTGCAGTAGGATTGAACTATCCGCAACACAATAAAGAACTTAACGAAACGTTATATAAAGGAGAAAGTCCCGTGATTTTCACAAAGGCAGATTCTTCGCTGTTGAAAGACGGAAAACCTTTCTTCGTGCCGGATGATATGGGGCAGATTGACTACGAAACGGAAATCGTGGTGCGCATCTGCCGTTTGGGAAAAGCCATTCCCGCACGCTTCGCCCACAGATACTACGATGCTGTAACCGTGGGCATTGACTTCACGGCGCGCGACCTGCAGAAAAAACTGCGCGAGAAAGGATTGCCTTGGGAGATGTGCAAGGGCTTCGACGGAGCCGCTGCCATCGGTGAATGGATGTCGGTAGAGAAATTCCGGGATGTACAGGCTTTGCAGTTTCACCTCGACATAAATGGCAAAACGGTGCAGGAGGGCTGTACAAGCGACATGCTCTTCAAAATTGATGAAATTATTGAATACATTAGCAAGTATTTCACATTGAAAACTGGCGACATCCTTTATACAGGAACTCCCGTAGGCGTTGGTCCGGTAAATATCGACGACCATCTTGAGGGGTTTGTCGAAAACAGAAAAGTGCTTGAATTTAACATTAAATAGATGACAAGAAATATTCTTCTAACTATACTACTCTTTCTGTGCACGCTGTTCGCAAATGCACAGAAATTCTTTAACCTCACCGCTGAAGACGTGAAAATCAGCGATGAGTTGCCTTGCTTTTCTTATTCTCAGAAACTGGGCAGACAATATGCCGATTCCATATACAGCGTTACTGTGGAATATCCGGAATATATCGACGTGTCGAAGGGCGACATCGAGAAAATCAGAAAGATTTCTTCTGCAACACTGCCGGCAGAACCTGTAGTAAACAGGCGTGTTGTTGTTGAAAAGAAAGAGGGTATATTGGAAGTGTATTTCAATCCCGTTGTGTTCAGAAACGGAAAATACCAAAAGCTCGTCAGCTTTATGCTTAAAGTAAAGGCAAAGGCGAAAAGCAAAAAGATTATGCGCACCAATGCCAGGACTGCAGGGACTAAGGCAGACAGATACGCTGCAAATTCGGTATTGGCAAATGGAAAATGGGCAAAGATAAGAGTGCCGGCAAGCGGCGTCTATAATCTCACCGAAGCTTTGATAAAGCGTGCAGGTTTTACTGACCTCGATAAGGTGAAAGTCTACGGCTATGGCGGTGGGCTGCATGACGAGGAACTCAAGGAGAGCAGTATTATGCAGTATGATGATCTGAAAGAGGTGCCCACATGCAGCTATGGCGGGAAGAGACTCTTCTATGCTGTAGGGCCCGTAACATGGAGCTCTCCCGACGAACTGACGCGCACACGTAATCCTTATTCTGATTACGGCTATTATTTCCTGACACAAAGTGATGAAGAACCTCTGAAAGTTGATTCGGCAACTTTCGTTGGCTCTTTTTATCCGTCGAACGACGATTACCATGCGTTGCATGAGGTGGACAACTACGCATGGATTCAAGCAGGAAGAAATTTATATGAGGGTGCTCCGATAAACGTTGGGGCAACATCAAGTTACACAATGACCGTGCCGGGCAATGTGTCTTTAACTGCAATGAAGGTTGCCATAACATCAAGTGGTGCCGCTTCTGCAGAAGTTTCCGTAAACGATGCTGTAGTGGGAACAGTGCTGATAGCAAAAGGCGGAGAGTACGACCGTGCAGTTGCAAATTCCGAGGTATTCAGAACGGTGGCTGTACAATCCACCAATACAATCAAAATAGAAAACACCGGTAGCAATATCATACGGCTGGACTATATCTCAATGGCATTCAACAATGGTGTGAGGCCGGCGCCGGATCTTGCGAACGGAACTTTCAACGAACCGGAATATGTTTATAACATAACCAACCAGAACCATCATGCCGATAAGTCTTGCGATATGGTTATTATCATACCTGCAAGCCAAAATACACGGCAGCAGGCAGAAAGGCTAAAGGAGTTTCATGAGAAGCATGACAATATGAGCGTACGCATTGTGCCTGCTGACGAACTGTATAATGAGTTCTCAAGCGGAACCCCGGAAGCCGACGCCTACCGGCTGTATATGAAGATGCTCTACGACAGAGCCGAAACAGAAGAGGAGATGCCTAAATATCTTGTACTGTTCGGAGACTGTGTATGGGACAACAGAATGAAGTCGTCGGCAACTTCAAACTTCAATGTCGATGATTATCTTTTGTGTTTCGAGAGCGAGAACTCTCTTCATGCAATACAAAGTTTTGTAGACGACGGCTATTTCTGCGCTCTTGACGATGGCGAAGGCAAGTATGCTTCCTTGAGCGATGCATACGCAAGCAAGACTGACAAGTATGATATTGCTGTGGGGCGTTTCCCCGTGACGTCTGTAGAAAATGCCAAGATAATGGTAGACAAGACCATAAGCTACATAAATAACGAGAATGCCGGGGATTGGCAGAACATCGCTATGTTCCTTGGCGACGACGGCAACAACAACACCCACATGGAGGCTGCCGACAGTGCAGCTTCGGTCGTAGAGAAACTTATGCCCGGGATGCAAGTGAAAAGAGTGTTATGGGATATGTATCCGGTTGTGAAGAATTCAACGGGAAATACATATCCGGAGATAAACGAAATAGTAAAGAAACAACAGAACGACGGAGCTTTGCTCTTTGACTATTGCGGTCATGGACGTGCAGACCAGATGTCGGGCGAGATAGTGTTAAGATACAACGATTTTGCTGAATTCAAGAACAAGGCTTTGTCGTTTTGGATTACGGCTTCGTGCGACATAATGCCGTTTGACGGTACTACAAACAATATTGGCGAGACGGCAGTGCTGAACCCCGATGGTGGAGCCGTGGCATTCTATGGCACTACACGAACCGTGTATACCAATTACAATAAGTATATCAACATGGAATATCTGTCAGCTTTGTTCTCGAAGAAAAACGGAAAGTACAACTCCGTTGGCGAAGCACAGCGCATAGCCAAGAACATACTTATAACAACGGGTAGCGACAGAACGGTCAACAAAATACAGTATTCTTTGCTTGGCGACCCCGCCTTGGTGCTGAATATTCCTTCGGATACCATTATCATAGACAGCATTAATGGAGTGGCAGTTGATGGAACCGTTGAAATGCCACAGTTAAAAGCCGGTTCGAAAGCTGTTGTAAAGGGGCACGTGGCAAAGGCTGGAAATGATAGCGGAATAAACGAATCTTTTAATGGCATCATGAATATCCTTGTTAAGGATGCCAAGGAGAAGATGACGGGAAGAATGAACGATACAGGTTCTGATGGAACAAACGTGGCGTATGAGTATTATGACCATGTAAAGACAATATTCAATGGTACTGACAGCATACGTGGCGGTAAGTTCGAAGTTTCGTTTGCCGTGACAAAAGATATAAGTTATTCGGACGCCAGTGGCTTGATAACAGTTTTTGGAATCAGCAGTGACAAAAAAAACACGGCAAACGGATATAGCGAAAGTTTCTTGGTTGGAGGTTCTGAAGACTTGTCTACCGATTCCATCGGACCGTCAGTTTACTGCTACCTCAACTCTCCAGCTTTTACTAATGGTGATACTGTGAACCCTACGCCGTATTTTGTGGCAGAGATTTCAGATGAAAGCGGATTGAATACTTCTGGCAACGGCATAGGGCATAATCTGCAGCTTGTGGTTGATGATGACCCGTTGCGGACATATGATTTGAACGACAATTTCTCGTTTGAATTCGGTTCGTATACCAAGGGAACTGCATATTATTATATCCCTGAGTTGGAAGAGGGACAGCATAAGCTGAAGTTCACGGCATGGGATATAATGAACAATCCTACCGTGGCAACCTTGAAGTTTAATGTTGCCCATGGACTGAAGCCAAAGATGACAAGCGTGTATTGTTCAGACAATCCTGCAAAGTCGGGTACCACGTTTATTGTAAACCACGACCGGTCGGGGAGCAATGTTGATGTCATCATCGAAGTGTTCGACAGTAGCGGACGACTACTTTGGAAACATAACGATACGGGAGTAACATCTGGGGCCGCCTACACTTACAAATGGGATCTGTGCACAGACGGTGGCGGAAAACTTCAGTCGGGCGTATATCTTTATCGAGTTCGTTTGAGTAGCGACGGCAGCGGCGAGGTGTCAAAGGCAAAAAAACTTATAGTCTTGAACTGACAATATGCGTGAAATTTATTATATCTCACTAATACGGCGTTAAATATTGCTTTGCAATACAATAATATCCGCCATATTCAGTTATTATTAAGCAATCAAAAAGTAAATAACAAGCAATGAAGAATAAAATTAGAATACTTGCATTGGCATTCATTGCCATGATATCCTCAACTGTATTTGCTCAAGACAAGAGAGAGATGTTCAATCCTATCCACACGGCTCTCGTGTCGCAGAGCATTGCTCCTGATGCCCGTGGAGCCGGTATGGGAGATGTGGGAGCTGCAACCGACCCGGATGTGAACTCGCAGTATTGGAACCCGGCAAAATATCCGTTCTGTATCAGCCGTGCCGGTCTTGCGCTGAACTATACCCCTTGGTTGCGCTCCCTTGTCAGCGATATGGATATAGCCTATCTTGCGGGTTACTATCGTATAGGCGACTACAGTGCCGTGTCGGCATCCCTTCGTTATTTCTCTCTTGGAGAAGTATATACAAATTATGACAGTTCTTCTGGCGATGTGTCTAATGCCCAGACCATCAACCCTTACGAGATGTCGTTCGACGTGGCATACTCACTGATGCTGAGCGAGAAATTCTCCATTGCTGCCGGCGTACGCTATCTTATGTCGGATATGCAGTATAGTTCAACAGAGGAAAGAACGGCATCCAGTGCCTTTGCAGCCGACATTGCCTGCTATTATAACAACTATATCAATATAGGTTCTCGCGAATGTCAGCTCGGAATAGGTTTGAACATCAGCAATATCGGTAGTAAGATAAAGTTTGGCGGTAGCGACTATAGCGAGTTTATTCCGACGAATATGCGCCTTGGTGCCGCTTTGATGGTGCCAATCGACGAGTTCAACCGCTTCACGATATCGGCAGATGCCAACAAGCTCCTCGTGCCTACTTATCCACAACAGAAGGACGGAGAGACTACCGAGGACTATCAGCAAAGGGTGGAAGATGAATATTACAACCAGAGTAGCATCTCCGGAATGTTCAAGAGTTTCGGCGATGCTCCCGGGGGATTCAAGGAGGAGTTGCAGGAGATAAACTGGAGCGTAGGTGCAGAGTATGTGTATAACGACAAGTTTTCGCTTCGTGCCGGTTATCACAATGAGGCGGAGAACAAGGGAAACCGCAAGTATTTCACCGTTGGTGCAGGTTTCCGTATGAGTGCCTTCACCCTTGATTGCGGTTATGTAATAGCCACGGCAAAGAGTAATCCGCTCGACCAGACACTCCGCTTTACGCTCGGCTTTGATATGGACGGACTGAAAGATTTGTTTAAGAGAAGGTAAGAAACGAAAATATATTATAGGCGGGCCGATGCGGTTCGCCTTTTTTTGATTTATAAAAACTGTTTGATATGAAAATTCGTGTTGGTTTTGGTTACGATGTGCACAAGTTGGTGCCAAATAGAGAATTATGGTTAGGAGGAATTCGCATCGAGCACACCCTCGGCTTGCTTGGACACAGTGATGCCGATGTGTTGATACATGCCATTTGCGACGCGTTGCTCGGAGCGGCAAACATGCGGGATATAGGTTATCATTTTCCCGACACATCGGCAGATACGCTTGATATAGACAGTAAGATACTGTTGAAGAAAACCATAGACCTGATAGCCACAAAAGGCTATAAACTCGGGAATATAGATGCCACGGTTTGTGCTGAACGCCCGAAAATAAATCCTCATGTTGAAGCTATGAAGAGGTGTCTTGCCACTGTGATGGATTCTGATATAGACGATATATCCATTAAGGCCACGACTACGGAGAAACTTGGCTTCACTGGCCGTGAGGAAGGCATAAGTGCTTATGCTACGGTGTTGATTTATAAAGAATAAATAATTCAGTTTTCCTTTTAGCCTTAAATTTAAAACTATGGAGAATGGTACAGACGATGGAAATATGGTTCTTAAAAACCAGACGAATTGGGAAGAATTATATTTCTATCAAAAGTCGGATGTGATATATCAGTTGTCGTTTGCTTTTTGCAACAGGTTCATACATTTGTATAAAGATCGCACACGAGACCAAATAATTCAGGCTGCGCGCTCCTGTAAGCAAAATATTGTGGAAGGTCTTGCCGATGGAGTTACTTCAACAGAAATGCAGTTGAAATTGCTGAATGTTGCGAGGGCTTCGCTAAAGGAATTACGAGAAGATTTTGAGGATTATCTTAAGTCGCGCCATCTGAGATTTTACTTGGCCGGTGATGATATGTATGATTCTATGTTGAGCTATTGCCGTTTCCACAATAAACTGCCTGATTATGAAGGCTTCTTTATGGTGTGGAGTGATGAGCAGATGTGTAATTATGCTCTCACTTTGTGTCATATGGTAGATAAGATGATGATTTCTTTTTTGAAAAAGCTTGAGCAAGAGTTTGTCAGGGAAGGAGGCATACGCGAGAGGATGCACAGGGCTCGAACAGGGTATCGTAATGGTCAGGATGCTCGTCTTAGGGAGCTTGAAGAAAAGTTGCCGTTGCTTGAAAAGGGTGTTGCTGGCTTGGAACGTAGTGTTGCTGACTTGACAAAAGCTCTTGCTGAGGCTAAGGCAGAAACTGAAAAGTGGAAGAGTGCTTACGAAAGCCTTAAAAAACGTGCGCTTGCTTCTTACTATTCTCAGCGAGAGGAAATTGATAGGCTTAAGGCAAGGCTCGGGGAGGAGTAGGGGCTTGTGTTGTTGATATTGGGCTAGATGTTCTAGGGATTATCTAGATTTTCTAGATTATCTAGAATTTCTAGATATTCTAGTTTATCTAGAAATTCTAGAAATTCTAGAGATTGTATTTTGTTTTTTGCAGAATTCCTTTAAGCAAGAATGTGGCATTCTGGTTTTTTGCCACGCCGGGAGTTATCTTATAGGAGTAAGTAATATTTTCGGCAAGTTTAATTTCAAAACAGTAGTTGTGAAAGCGGCCGGGATATTCGTCGGCCATTTTTGACAGCTCAAGGTCGTGGGTCGCTATTATACCGGTTACAGGCAGTTTTGCCACAGCTTCGAGAAACATTCTTGAACCGTTCAACTTGTCGAGCGAGTTTGTGCCTTTCAGAATTTCGTCGAGGATAATCAGAGTGTTGTCGTTTCTGTGTACATTGTCGAGCAAGAGTTTTAGCCGGAGCAGTTCGGCATTGAAATAACTTATGCCGTGGGCAAGGTCGTCGCTTGTTCGCATACTGCTGAAAAGCGAGAATACAGAAACTTTCATTTTTTCGGCAAACACCGGCATACCGCACATGGCAAGAATATAGTTTATGCCCACGGAGCGGAGAAAAGTGCTTTTTCCCGCCATGTTTGCCCCGGTTATGATATAATAGTTGCGGTCTTTTATCGAGAAATCATTTCTTACGGCATTCTCTCCGAGGAATGGATGATACACCCCTTTTGCCTCGTAAACCACTTCGTTGCTCTCCACAATCTCCGCATCAGTGCTCTGCGGTTCGTTGTATCTCATTGTTGCCATCGATACCATTGCGTCAATATGGCTCAGGGCGTCAATCCATTCAGTCATTGAATCGAGATTGTCTTGTTGCCATTTAAGGTAGCGGCGCACAAGGAAGAAGTCGCTCCAACCTATGGCATTAAAGATTACCATGCCAAGCACGTTGCCGCGCCTGTCGAGAGCGTCGACAATGCTCTTCAGTTCTTTCATGCAGTCAAGAGCAGTGTTTCCGTTTCCGTTGTTTAGCGATTCAACTATATTTCTGTTTTCCTTTTCATTGAATTGAGCAGCAGACACAAGTCGCATAAGACGAAGACACGCCTTTGTGGAATTGCAGATTTTGTCTGTAGACTTTGTTATCATCTTTATTGCCCTTGCCGAAGAGTTTATGCTTACGCCAAGTTGGACAACGGTCCATATACAGATAAAATTTGCGCTTAGCGATGTGAATATTGTGAGCATCAGCAATATTGCGAATATTGAAACAGACGCAATTACGGCTGTGATCCATCCTCTTGACAGTGCATGTTGAGGAATATTGGCATTGCGGGTTTCTTGCAGAACCTGTTTTATCAGATGCGTGTCAATTTTTGCATCGCTCCCTGTGGCAAGAAATTCTGTTCTCCATTCTTCATTTTCAGCAAGTTCAGCAATCGCTCTGTTGTTCATCCTTATCCTGTCGATGCTTGACATCTTGTTGCCGGGCCGCGCGCTTGCAGACAGTATTTCCGCCAACCGGTCGCTTCCGCCTGTTGTTACGGTTTGGCATATGCGGTTGTATAGCGACTCCTTGCCGAAGATGTCCATGTCGTAAGAATATTGGTGATTTGGATTCTCGTATCTCTTGCCGTCGTCGAAAGCGGAGAAATCGCCGTCCATATACATGATGTTTCTTTTGTATACATCGAGTTTCGCTTCCGCCTTTTCTATTCTGTTGTTGTTTATGCGGTCAATAGACTTTGCAGACACGAAAGTTGCAACGGCAAGCGGAAACAGGAATATGAAAACATTTGCTTCAATGTTTCCTGTAAAAAAGGCTATGGCAAATGCTACGGCAAGTGAAAAACTCGTAATCTCGGTAGCAACGAGCCATTTTATCTTGGCTTTCCTTTTGGTAATGTCTGCCGAAAGCACTGATGCTTTCTCGTTATATAGATTGCGTATTTCCTGTTTCATAATCTTTGCCGTTTTTATTTCAATGGAGTTTTACTAAAAAAATAGGCAGCCAATCCATAGATTATGGACGAGCTGCCGTATTTCTTTTCGTTTTGTTCTAACGAAGGAGAGAATATGGAAGTTATTACTCCTTTGTGATAACTCTCTTCTCTGCGATGCGAGCCTTCTTACCAGTGAGGTTACGCAGGTAGTACAGCTTAGCGCGACGTACCTTACCAACCTTGTTCAGCTCGATGCTTGCGATGTTAGGAGATTCCATCGGGAAGATACGCTCTACACCAACAGTTCCAGACATCTTGCGCACTGTGAAACGCTTTTTTGTTCCCTCACCGTTGATTTTGATAACAACACCACGGTAGAGCTGGATACGCTCTTTAGAACCCTCGATAATTTTGTAAGCTACGGTAACAGTGTCACCAGCCTTGAACTTAGGATACTGCTTCTCGCTTGCAAATGCTTCCTCAGCAACTTTAATCAAATCCATTGTAATTTGTAATTTTAAAATTGTTTATCGTTCCAACGCAACATAACAGGCCACTCTTCTTCCTGTCAGCGATTACGCCGAAAAGCGGTGCAAAGGTAGGTATAATTCTCGTAACTGCCAAATTATTCGGCGGTTATAATGCGTGTGGACTGAAAAAAACAGATTTTAAAGCCGTTCGCCAGTTTTTACAGGAAGCAGGGATTGTTGCTGAAATCCGACTTTTAGAACACTTTTCTCAAACCTCCCGATTTTGTCAGCATTTCAGCCGAGCATCGCTTTTCGGGGAGCAAAGCATTGCTTCTCTCCCGAAAAAGCATTGCTTTGCTCCAGAAGAAGCGTTGCTCCATAATTTTTATTGACAAATTCTGCGGTGGAAATCAAGAAAAAGTGTTCTAAATTTCTTATTTCCCGTTTTGCGCATAAAAACATAATAATTAACCACGCTAAATGGAAAAGTTTTTTCGGTTACAGATTGACAGATTCAATATTTTTATGTAAGTTTGCAGAGTTATACACACACATATACATTATGAAATAAACCAGTAATACTAAAAAACATATCATAGGTATGGCAAAGAAAAAGCAAATCGTAGAGTGCGTGCCCAATTTCAGCGAAGGGCGCGACCAAGCCGTTATCAGGCAGATAACCGGTGCTGTTGAGGCTGTTGAGGGAGTGAAACTGCTCGATGTAGACCCAGGAGAAGCAACAAACCGCACGGTGGTTACCTTTGTGGGCGAGCCGGATGCCGTGGTAGAGGCGGCTTTCAATGCTGTGAAAACGGCAGGCGAGCTGATAGACATGCGCAAGCATCACGGTGCTCATCCCAGAATTGGAGCCACCGACGTGCTGCCTATTGTGCCCGTGAGCGGCATCACCCTTGAGGAATGTGCTGAGCTGTCGAGAAAGCTTGCCAAGCGCATTGCCGACGAACTGTCTATTCCGTGTTATTGCTACGAGGCGGCAGCCTTCAAGCCGGAGCGCAAGAACCTTGCCGTTTGTCGCAAGGGCGAATATGAGGGCATTGCCGAGCGCATCATGGACGAAGGGGAGAAACCGGATTTCGGTGCGCGCCCGTACGACGAGCAGGTTGCAAAAACCGGTTGCACGGTGGTTGGAGCACGCGATTTCCTCATTGCCGTGAACTTCAACCTCAACACCACATCCACTCGCCGTGCCAATGCCATAGCCTTTGACGTAAGGGAAAAAGGAAGACCCGTTCGCGAGGGAAATCCTATAACGGGAAAGAAAAAGCTCGACGAGAACGGCAAGGTCATCATGCAGCCCGGCACGCTGAAGGGCACAAAGGCAATAGGCT
>CAKQDG010000072.1 GCA_934219025.1 uncultured Prevotella sp.
GAGTGAGGTAGCCGTGGGCGATGGTAGTCTTGTAAGGACTTTCTTCCTTAGCCTTCTCTGTATCGACGTGAATCCATTGGTGGTCGAGGGTTGCATCGGCAAACATGTTGATGCGCTCCTGCGACAGTTCTACATAATCTGATGTTCCGAGGTTCTTGCCTAAGTAGGCAGCAAACTCGTCGTAGTTGTTGATAACTAATTGTGACATTTTTTTTTCTTGTTTATTTGGTTGATGTTTTTTTTAGGGGGACGGCTCGGACTAATCGGACGGCTCGGACAGCTCGGACGGCTCGGACTAATCGGACGGCTCGGACTAATCGGACACTACACTCTACTTATAGTCTTTGGGGGTGAAATTGGCGTCGTAAAGGATTTGTCCTTTGTGCTTAGTGGAATAGAATGTATATCTGAAGTTGTATCCAGCTTCCTTGTATTTCTGTATTGCCATATTTCCCTTCAGAGCCTTCACCATGTCCTTGCGCAACTCATCCTTCAATATTGCTGTGGTGTCGGCAACGCCGGAGAGCGACAGACAATAGTGGAGTGTGAGTGTGTTCTCGTGGAAAACAAGACTGTCGGTGGTTATAACGTCTGACAATTTTACCGGACAGTTTTTTCTTGTGAAGTCGCGTGCCTCCCTGGCAGCCCTTTCTTCAAGGCTCTCCTGACACGCTGCAAGAACTATTGCAGCTGAAGCTAAAAAAAGAAATTTCTTCATTTCTTTATCTTTATTTTTATAAAAAAGTTTTTTCATGTTTTTACCCTCACACCCTCACATTTTCTCGTAACCATCTGTCCGACAACCCCTTGCAGGGTGAGGGTAGGGGTGAGGGATAGTGAGGGTAGAGTATATTGTTATCAATACCACTGCACGGCATTGCTGTAACCGCTGCGCTTGTCGTATTTCAGCGCATCGGTAAGCGTTGCCGCATTGCATCGGAACGAGAAGTTGTAGGATGTATATGGAGCGAGCACCACCGAACAGCTCATGCTGAAACAGTGGAGGTCGCGCTGCAATGATGCAGTAGTCATCGAGAGATCGTGCTCCTCGAAGTCGTAACCTGAAGAGAAGCTGATGTTCCATCCGTCGCTGATGCGGATGTTTCCGCTGAAGTTCAGGTTCTGAGTGAACTTATAGGGATAGCGCATCGTCTTGGTGTTGAACTTTCCAGAGGTGTTCTCCCTCATCGTGATACCATAGCCGAAGGTGACAGACCATGGCATGGAGAACTTCATGTATCCGTCTTCGTCGGTTTCAGCCTTGCTTGCCGACTTTTTCTTTGCGCCGTGTTGTGCCTTCATCATGTCGTCGTCCACGTTAGTTTCCACTCCCGTGTCGTTGTCATCCTTGTCCGTTTCGTCTTCGTCGTCTTTCTTGCCTCCGCCGAAGAGTTTTTTTATCTTTTCCGGATTGAGGGTGTATGATATGTTCTGCGACATGCCCTGGAATCGGCCGAATCTGCCTTTTCCCCATTCCGTGTGGTTGCCCACGTAAGGGTTTCCGTTTTTGTCAAGTTCATAGGCGTATGTGGCAAACACGGCATTCATGTTGAATGTATAGTTCTTCCACCATTTCAGTCGGATATTCATCGAGAGGTCGCTCCATTTCTTCTCCTTTGCCGCCATGTTGTACGACATACTGGCTCCCAGTTCGTCGATGATACTTATTTTACGGAATCCCGTGGAGTCCTTGTCCGACTTCACCTTCATCTCTATATTGTTAGACAGCGACATCGAGATGCTTCCCGTCCTGCCTCTGCCCGGCACGCCGAAGAGTCCGTTCTGGTAGGGCGAATACTGCTCCATCGTAACGTTTCCCTGTGCGTCAGTCTTTTGATAAGTCTTGTAGTAACCGTAGCGACTTGCGCTGAAGTCTGGTGCATAGTTATAGGATACGGTAGGCGTGATGACGTGGCGGATAGCCTGTATTTTATCGCCGAAGATTTTGCGGTTAGGAGTCCAGAATCCATAGAGCTTGGTTGATGCGCTCACGCTCATCGACCAGTTGTAAACGTTGTAGAAGCCATACGTGGTATCCCGTTTCACCACCTGGTTCTGCTCGTCCCAGCTCTGTTCCACGCGGTTTGTGTACATACGGTCGGTGAAGTTGATCGACGGGTTGATATTGATTACGTTAAACAGCGTGAAGTTTCCGTTGATAGGGATATTGTGCTGCATGCCGTTGCGCCAGTCCTTTATCAGGTTCGACTTCATCAGCAAGTTCTCCTTCGTGTCGATACTGTTTCGCAGACTACCGGTGTAGCTCATGGAAATCTTCTCATACCAGCGCTCCTTTCCCACCATGCGCTTGCGCTTGAATGGATAGAATCGGCTCACGGAGATGTTCAAGTCGGGCAGCGTGATAGCCACCGTGGAGTCGCGCATGTTCTGGTTCAGGTTGGTGGTTCCGCTGATGGTCATGCCGAGACTCGAGAACGAAGTGGTCCAGCTCACTGAAGATGTTCGCGTGCTCTGCGTCATCGTCTGCGGGTTGTACATGCTGTTCAGGTTGTTGCGCTCATAGCTCGACGTGGCGAAGTTCACGCTTGCCGAGAGCGAAGAATACGGGTTTGCCTTTGCGTCCTGCCGGTGGTTCCACTGAATCTTGAAACTCTCCTGTTCCGTGAAGTCGGGCATACCCTTGTCGCCGTTTTTCGTGTCCTGATAACTGAAGAAGAAACTGCCGCTGTATTTGTATCGCTTGCGGTAGTTGCTTGCCGCCGATACGCCCCAGGAGCCCTTGGTGTAAATCTCGCCAAGGAGTTTCAGGTCCCACTTGTCGTTGATGGCAAAATAATATCCGCCGTCGCGCAGATAGAATCCGCGTGCGCTTTCATCGCCGTAGGTAGGCATGATAAATCCGCTTGAATAGCTCTTTGTGAACGGGAAGAATCCGTAGGGTATGGCAAGTGGCAGCGGCACATCTGCCACCACGAGATATGCCGGACCGAACACCACATCCTTGCCCGGGCGCACTTTTGCCCTCGACAGGGCGATATAGAAGTCGGGATGCTCGGCATCACAGGTGGTGTAGCGGCCGTGCTCCAAGAAGAGCTCGCCCTTTTCGTTGCGCTTCGAGCGAAGGCTCGTCAGGAATCCGTCCTCCTGCTCCGTGTATACATTATTAATAAAGCCCTTCTTCGTCTTGAAATTAAAGGCAATGGTGTCGCTGTCATACTGCGTGTCGCCCATTTTGAACACCGGTCTGCCCTGCAATACGCCAGAAGTGTCGCGCGCTCCGGTGGCATGCACCAGACTGCTGTCCATATTCATCCTCATGTCGGCACTCTTCAGGTCCATGTTCTGATACACCACATTGGAGTTGCCGTAAAGGAAGGCATACTTGTTTTGTGCATTGTAGACCATAGAGTCCTGTGCGGCAAATTTCACGGGAGAATCAATACCGGTAGACTTTTTCCTGTTTATGCTGTCCAGACGGATAGAGTCGTCCACCTGTCTGTTGTGCCGGTAGATGGCAAGAGCCATCGAGTCCATCTTTGTCGTGTCGGGCTCGTCTTCTGCAATATGCGGCATAAGACTGTCTCGCCCCAGCGTGTCGGCAAGGACTACAGAGTCAGCGTTCTTTTTTTGCTTCTTTCCCTTTCCCGCCAGAGGCAAATTAGTGCCTGCCATTACAAACAGGAAAGCGAAAAGCAATATGAATATAGTGGATTTCTTTCTCACTTTATCGTTATGAAATGCAACGTTTCTTTTTCTGATTATCTTGATATAATGCGATACAGAGTGCAAAATTACTCTTTTTACTTCTAATATCCATTAAGTTATACACATTTATGATTTATTTTAACTTTTAGGCCAGTTTGACTCGTGGGATAATTATATTACCGATGCTATTTTTATACGAAAACCTATATGAACCTAAAGTGTTCCAAATTTCCACACCTTGTTTTCTTAAATTTTCTTTAAAGAAAAACGGCATATTTCAGAAAGCAATGCTTCTTCGGGAGCAAAGCATTGCTTCTCTCCCCGAAAAGCAATGCTTTGCCCGGAACGAAGAAATGGCGTATACATTCTTTAACTTTTCGAGTGTCTCCAAAACGGGGAATTAGAAGAAGTTTAGAACACTTTTGTCATTGCATGACTTGTAGGCAGCAAGAAAACTATATATATAATAAGGTACAAAACACCGGCGCGGTCGTCATATTATTAATATGATGAAATTCAGAAACAAAATATTGCTTTCGGCAGCAGTATGCTGCATGATGCTGCCCAGTATGGTGGCGGCACAGAAAAGGTATCAGGTGGGCGTGTGCGACTGGATGGTGTTGAAACGCCAGAAGCTGGGCGAATTCAAGCTTGCCAAAGAGTTGGGATGCGACGGACTGGAGATGGACATGGGCGGACTGGGGCGCCGCGACTCCTTTGACAACAAAATGCGGCAGCCGGAGATGGCACGCCTGTTCCACCACACGGCAGACAGCCTGGGCATCAAGGTGGGAGCCGTGGCAATGTCGGGCTTCTATGGGCAGAGCTTTGCCAAGAAGCAATCGTGGCAGTGGCTCATCGAGGACTGCCTGAACACCATGGACCTGATGGACGCACGGGTGGCATTTCTTCCGCTTGGCGGATGCGGCAACAACTGGACCGACTCGCTGCCCTTGCGCCGCGAGATAGTTTCAAGGCTCCATGTGGCGGGCGAGATGGCGCGCAGCCGCGGCAAGGTGATAGGAATAGACACCCCGCTCGACGCAAAGGAAAACAAGAAACTGCTGCGCGAGATAAACTCCCGGGGGATAAAGATTTTCTATAAAATTCAGACCGCCGTGGAAAACAAACGCAACATACAGAAAGACATGAAGCGACTGGGGGCCGACAATATCTGTGCCATCCATGCCAGCAACACGGATGGCGTGTGGCTGCGCAATGATGCCGCCGTGGATATGCCCGCCGTGAAGCAGACGCTCGACAAGATGGGGTGGTCGGGATGGCTCTTCGTGGAAAGGAGCCGCGACGTGAAAGACGTGCGCAACGTGAAGAGGAACTATGGCGAGAACGTGAAGTATCTGAAAGAAATATTTGAATAATATAAAAACGAAAACAAGGAATATGAAAAAGTTTTTTGTCGTTGCAGCCGCTCTGCTGTCGCTTAACTTCACGGCAGCAAGCGCTATAGACCTGAATTCGGCAGGACGAGACGCTAAATACGTGGAGACCATCGTGCAGCGTTCGCAGAAAGTAACCGATGCACTGAAAATCACCGGAACGGAAAAAGGAAAGCAAGTGCTCAATATCGTGGCAAACCATTATTTCAAACTCAACGATATCTATTCGGAGCGCGACAGCATAAAGGCTGTGGCTAAAACGCTGACGGGAGATGAAAAGAAACAGAAAATGGAATATGCCGAGATGCTGAAAGACCAGAAGCTCTACAGAACCCACTTCGGATTCATTGCCGACCTCTCGGTGTATCTCACTGATGCCGAAATAGAAACCGTGAAAGATGTGCTGACATACAACGTGGTGAACGTTACCTACACCGCCCAGTGTGACATGATTCCTACTCTCAAAGAGGAGGAAAAAGTGCAGATAATGGCATGGCTGAAAGAGGGTAGGGAATATGCCATCGATGCCGAAAGCTCGAAGAAAAAACACGAAACCTTCGGCAAATACAAGGGCAGAATAAACAACTGGCTCTCCAAGCGCGGATACAACCTCACGAAGGAGCGCGAGGAATGGGCAAAGAGAGTGAAAGCAAGAGGGGGCACCCTGTAACCCTTAACAAAAACAAGTATTTTCTTTTTTGAATAAATAATGAAAAAATCTGTAATATTTTCAACCGCAGCCCTGCTCGCAATATCAACGGCGGCAATGGCTCAGAAAAACGGCATTACCGACACCGGCAAGAGCAAGTATGCCGTGGTGACATCCACTCCCGTAAGCTCCGTGAAATGGACCGGCGGCTTCTGGGGCGAACGCTTCGGAGTGTTCAGCGGCACATCCGTGCAGAGCATGTGGGAGACATGGAAATCCGACAAGGCACACGGGTGGAACAACTTCCTCATCGCCGCAGGAGAGAAAAAGGGAAAACGCCACGGACCTCCTTTCCACGACGGCGACATGTATAAATGGCTCGAGGCACTCACTGCCGTGTATGCCGTGAACAAAGACCCCGAAGTGGGGAAAATAATGGACCGCTTCATCGAACTCATACAAAAATCGCAGCGCCCCGACGGATATCTGCACACGCCCGTTATCATTGCCGAGATGAACAAACAGCAGAGCGCAAAAGAGGAGGCTAAGGAGAACGAGACGATAGGAACAAAAGTGGGCACGGGAAAGGACGGAGCATTCGGAAACCGACTGAACTTCGAGACTTACAACCTGGGACATCTCATCACTGCCGGCATCATGCACAAGCGTGCCACAGGCAAGACCACGCTCTTCAACTGCGCCGTGAAAGCCACCGACTTCCTGTACGATTTCTACAAGCGCGCCTCTGACGAACTGGCACGCAATGCCATCTGCCCGTCGCACTATATGGCAGTGGCAGAGATGTATCGCGAAACGGGCAACCCAAAATATCTGGAACTTGCAGAGAAACTGGTGGACATCCGCGGAAAAGTGGAAAACGGCACCGACGACAACCAGGACCGAGTGCCATTCCGCCAGCAATACAACGCCATGGGACACTCCGTGCGCGCCAACTATCTCTATGCCGGCGTGGCCGACCTGTATCTTGAGAGCGGCGAAGAGCAACTGATGAAAAACCTGGAGTCAATCTGGACCGACATCGTAACACGCAAGATGTATATCACCGGAGCATGCGGCGCTCTCTACGACGGCACGTCGCCCGATGGCACGGACTACAAGCCCGACAATGTGCAGAAAGTGCACCAGAGCTACGGCAGACCATATCAACTGCCACACTCCACGGCCCACAACGAAACCTGTGCAAACATCGGAAACCTCTTCTTCAATTGGCGCATGTTCTCAGCCACGGGCGAGGCAAAATACACGGATGTGGTGGAAAACTGCCTATACAACAGCATCCTCTCGGGCATCAGCCTCGACGGAAAGAAATACTTTTACACCAACCCGATGCGCATGTCGAAAGATCTGCCATACACACTGCGCTGGCCAAAGGAGCGCACGGAATACATCAGCTGCTTCTGCTGTCCGCCAAACACGCTCCGCACTCTCTGCGAGGCCCAGGATTATGCTTATTCTATCGAGAAAAACGGCATCTACGTGAACCTTTACGGCGACAACACGCTGAACACAAAGATTGACGGCATCGGCGAAATCGCCCTCTCGCAGAAAACCGATTATCCATGGGACGGAGCGGTGAGCATATCCGTGGACAAACTGAAAGGAAAAAAGCAGTTTGAGATAAAACTCCGCGTGCCGGACTGGTGCACCGAAGGGGCAAAGATTTCGGTGAACGGCATGGAACAGGCTGTTGAAGCCAAGGCTGGAACATATGCCTCGGTATGCCGCGAATGGAAAAAAGGCGACATCGTTTCGATAAATATGCCGATGCGCACACGCCTCGTAGAGGCAAACCCGCTTGTGGAAGAGAGCCGCGGACAGGTTGCCGTGCAGCGCGGACCGATAGTATACTGTCTTGAGAGCAACGACCTCAACGGCGTTTCTGTCGACGACATTGCCATTCCGCTCGATGCCAAGTTCACACCCGTGGACATGACAATAGACGGAAGCAAGATTAAAGCCCTTGAAGGAGAAGTTATCAACCGAAGTGAGGCTTCATGGAAAGGACAACTCTACCGTGAGGCTACGACAAACAAACAGACTGTCAAAGTGCGACTTATCCCGTATTATGCCTGGGGCAACAGAGGAAAAAGCGAGATGACCGTGTGGATGCCGGTAATGTAAGTACTTCTTCTCCCCAACGCGGGGCAATAAATAAAAGCCCGGGACGAATCCCCGGGCTTTTTCTGATTTCATACAACATCATAATATGGTAAAAGCATAATATAGAATGAAAAGAATAACAACAACATTATTTTTTGCACTCATCGCCATATCCGGCTTTGCCGCAGACATAACGGTGAAGCCCGGACCATATGCCATAGAACAGGCATTGCAGCAAGCTCGCGAGGAGCGAAGACTAAACGGAACAAAGGATATCTGCATACGTCTGCAACCGGGAAATTACAGGTTGAACCAAACTGTCGTTGTGCGCCCCGAAGACAGCGGCACTCGTATCGTTGCCGACGGCAAGGCGGTTGTCAGTGGAGGCGTGAGAATTTCGGGATGGAAAAAACAGGGCAAGCTGTATGTGGCGGATGTTCCCGAATTCAACGGCCGTCCGCTTGAGTTCCGCCAGCTATGGATAAACGGGAAAAAAGCTGACCGGGCAAGGGATGTGGCAGATTTCGAAAAAATGTATCGCATACGCAGCATGGACAAGAAAAACGAAATACTCTATGTCCCGGCCGCAGCAGTAAGGAAAATACAGAATGAAAAGCATCTCGAAATGGTTATCCATGAAATGTGGTGCGTGGCTAACCTGCGGATAAAAGACATAAAAATCAAAGGCGACAGCGCTGCCGTAAGCTTTCATCAGCCTGAAAGCCATATACATTTCATGCATCCGTGGCCCTCGCCAATGGTAACAACCGACGGGCACAACTCTGCTTTCTATATCACCAATTCAAAAGCATTGCTCGACACTCCGGGCGAATGGTTCCTTGATGCAAAGGAACAGAAGGTGTACTATATGCCGCGCAAAGGCGAGGATATGGCAAAGGCCGATGTGGAAGCGCCAGCCGTGGAAACCCTGATGCGCGTGGAGGGTACACCCGACAATATGGTGGAAGGGGTAACCTTCGAAGGGGTTACTTTCAGCTATGCCACGTGGATGCGCCCTTCTATTTGCGGGCATGCTCCGCTTCAGGCCGGCATGTATATGACCGAAGCTTATAAGCTGCGTCCAAAGATGATTCGGCCCAACGGCGACCATAAGCTCGACAACCAGGGATGGGTGGGCAGACCTGCGGCTGCCGTTACCGTGAGTTGTGCAGAGAACGTGGATTTCCGTGGCTGCACCTTTGAGCATTGTGCCTCTACGGGAGTGGAGTTCTATCAGTATACCAAGGGCGGAAGCATCTCGAGATGTAAAGTGCAGGATATAGGCGGCAACGGCATACTTGCGGGCGGCTTCGGACCGGAAGCTCACGAGGCTCATCTGCCTTACAATCCGTCGGACAGCAGAATAATCTGCACCGGGCTAACGATCGACAACAATTTCATTACGGATGTTACCAACGAAGACTGGGGATGCGTGGGCATCGGTGCTGGTTTTGTGCGCGACATAAAGATTCTGCACAACGAAATCAGCGAGGTTTCATACACTGGCATCAGTATGGGCTGGGGATGGAACCAGCAGGCTTGCTCCATGGCAAACAATATGGTGAAAGGCAATCTCATTCATCATTATGCCAAGCACATGTACGACACGGCTGGCATCTATACACTTGGTTCGCAGCCACACTCATTCGTAGAGGAGAACGTGGTGAGCGACATCTATTCTCCGGGTTATGCCCACGATCCCAACCACTGGTTCTACCTCTACACAGATGAAGGGTCATCGTGCATCACCGTGCGCAACAACTGGACACCGTCGGAGAAGTATCTGAAAAATGCAAACGGTCCGTGCAACAACTGGGAGAATAACGGCCCGGCGGTAAGTGACTCCATCAAGGCAAAAGCCGGAATACTGCCGATGTAATGTTTCTGCGCCCCATTTATAGGGAAATAAAAAAGACTGAGTATAAAAAACATTTGCTGGGGTAAAAAAACATTTGTAGTGATATAAAAAAAAGTTCACCAAATCTTGGTGAACTTTTTATATCTATTTCTTTAACTACTAACGTATGATCTTTTTATTGTCTACCTAATTTTCTTTCATCCGTTACCCACGAGCCTGTTGCTGTATTAACAGCAAACAGGGGTGACTAACACAAATCAAACAACTAATCTTACCTAAATCTATTAACTTAACTTATCTATCAAACTTTCGGTCGTTTACCGACCATCCTTATGAAAACAATCTCTCAAACTTTTACCTTCTATGACTTTCTCGTTTCCCCTTGCGGGGTGAGATTAATACCTATCTTCTTGTTATCCTTGCTGTCTCACGACCGCCAAACCAATCTTTTACCTTTTCGACCAGTTTTGTTATCCTCAATCTTTACCTCTAATACCTTTTGTTATCCTTAATCTTCTAACCTTAAACCTTTATCGTTATCCTCAATCTTTACCTTTTCTGACCTATTGCCTTTACTAATCTTTTACCTTAAAGAACTATATTTCTTTGTTCCTTTAATTTCTTTTTGACGATGCAAAGGTACTATTGTTTGCGCACACAACAAACATTTTCTTTTCTTTTTTCCTTGATTTTATTCAATAATTGATATAAATCAAATGAAAACGTTTGCGCACACAGTATATCTGTGCTTCTTCTGTCGCCAGCTCTTTTGGTATATTGAAATTGAAACATTTGTCTGATGTCTTTTTTGTGTTGGTTATAGCCGCTATCCGTTTCTGATATTGTTTGATAAAGCTGAAATGGCATGGCTGTCTTGAATATTTCTACTGGTGAAATAAATTTAAAAGATGTAGTGTGTAATATCTGTGCTATTGCAAATATTTGTACATTTGCAGTGAAAAAACTTAATGATTGTATGAATAGAAATAATGTTTTAGAAAGATTATCAGCATTTATAGTCTTTGTTCTCGTGATGTCTGCTTCTGCAATTATATGCAATGGCAGACTTTTCGGGCATGACTTTAAAACTGCGGGTGTGGAAGAAAAAGTTGCAAACGATACAGTCAGTTTCTCTTCTGACGGGGGGATGGTGGTGAACACTGAGCCTTTGGGAAAGGATATTATGGGGTATGGCGGACCGGTGCCGCTTCGCATATATATAAATAAGGATGGAGTGATTGCAAAAGTTGAGGCTCTCGATAATGCCGAGACGCCGGATTTCTTTAATGAAGCCGCCACTCTGCTGCATAAGTGGGAGGGAAAAAACGTTGATGACGCTCTACGCATGCATGTTGATGCCGTGTCGGGAGCAACGTTCTCTTCTAAGGCAATCATCGCCAACATCAACCGCGGACTGCAATTTGCAAAGAAAAATGCAAGTGTCGAAGACGGGGCATTGGCTTGGTCGGCAAAAGGGGTGCTTGCTCTTGTTGTCGTCTTTCTCGGAGCTGTTGTGCCTTTGTTGTGGAGAAACAGAAAATGGCATTATTTGCAGCTCGTGTTGAATGTGGCGGTACTCGGATTGTGGAGCGGTACATTTGTTTCGTATGCCATGATGCTTAATTTTTTCTCCAATGGCGTTCCTCTTGCATCATTTTCGTCGATGGCAGCTCCTTTACTGATGCTTGTCGTGGCATTCGTGTATCCGGTGTTTGGCAGACCGGGACATTATTGCGCCAACATGTGTCCACTTGGTTCGGCACAGGAGCTGATGGGAAAATTGTGTCACAGAAAACTGACTGTTGGCAAAAAGGCTCAGAAGGCTCTTACATCTTTCCGCATGCTGCTTTGGGGAGTTCTGATGCTGCTAATGCTTGGCGGAATAACAGTAGGGTGGATGGATTATGAACTTTTCACGGCGTTCATCTATAGTTCTGCACCTACAGCGATGCTTGTCGTGGCAGTATTAATACTTGTTCTCTCTGTATTTATTGGTCGCCCGTATTGCCGCTTCGTTTGTCCTACGGGAACCTTGATGAGAAGTTGACTTTACAACTATAAAA
>CAKQDG010000073.1 GCA_934219025.1 uncultured Prevotella sp.
GTTGTCGAGTATCGCTAATATATTATTTGTTTCTTGCATAAATCAACAGATAAAGCTAAAATATTATCAGTTGCAAGATAGTGCAAATCGAGCGAAAAGCAAAATAAACTTGTTTATTTTCTTTTCCGAGACGCCGCCTATCTTATTTTCCGGAGCGTGCCACGAAAGGAGTGCAGAGAACGAAACTTAGCGTTCTTGTTCTCCTGCGTTACTTCATTGAGTAGTTTCTCGTATTGCTTGCCCCATTCGTCAATGTTGATGTCCTTGCTTCTAAGTTTGCAGAGCAGGGAAAAGGCGATGTGGTTACCGCCAGCACTTTATCCAAACGCTCTCCCCCTTGCCCTTTTTCGCCTTGCGCAGATGTAAACCTGCGGGAGAAGAACCGGCGCTCCGCCCCAGAATGTCATAACCATAGGCAGATTCTGATACCGGAGCGCAAGTGAAGGGGCTAACTCCGTCTGTGGTGCCGTCGGCATTTACCCATGCCGTCTGAGACTCGTGGCGCTTGCCGTTGTCATCCACATAAATGCTCCTTACTCCCATCTTCTTATAGTCCGAGGTATAGAAGAACACCGTGCGCTTGTCGCCCCAAACGCTTATCTTTGGAAAAGCCTCGAAATCATACGGCACATCAGTCATGTCGGCATCAATGTCGTCGTAGACATCTGTCGTGAACGTCAGCGGCTCCTCGTCGAGGAGCAGATTGAAAAACATATTGGCAGTGGGCAGCGGTGTGGCGTCGTCAGCAGTTTCGCTGTATAGGCAGAACTTTATCGCGCCGAAGCCCATGCCGTCGGTATACGGCAGAAAATCTTCAATACCGGGAGCCTTGGGCTGCAGCGATTGCGAGCAGAGATTGCCTGCGGCCATGAAGAGTGCAGCAATGAGAAGTGTTAATCTGTTCATGTATAATCTTTTTTTTGTGTACAAAGATAATGCAAATCGAGAGGAGAACGAAATGAATTTATTCATTTCTTATCCCGAGATGCCGCTTATCTTCGCATTTTTTTGTGTCTCGCGATAAAAACATGCTTATAAATTAACCGAATACCGAAAAAAATATTACTTTTGCAAGGCATTACATCCGCAGAAAGCCCGAAAGGGAATATGTGGGTGGGATGCTATATATAAAATAGGAGCGTTTATCTGACGCTTGTTCTTTACGTGTCCTAACTTCGCAACTTAAGACTAATTCGTAAAGGAATGAGACAATGATAGATGTTCACGGTAGGTGTATTGTATCCTATCGTGATTTGTTGTATATGTACTTTTGGTATGTATGCGATTGGTCACGTATAGATAAATATATGCCACACGTGGGCTTTCTGCATTGTCCTTCTCTGCGAATTGGGCAATGCGAAGGCCTGGACACGTGGGATGGGCAAGGACTGAATTCCCACGTTTTTCTTTTTTATATTAATCGAACTTAACTGCTAACCGTCCGCACTTGGGATTTCAACGGATATAAAATTCTGAAAGGAAAGACTCAAGTGTATAAAGTTACATGGGACAAGGAGGGGAATGGAGTGCTATTGCATTCTCGAATCGTTGAAGGTGTATTGGGTACATCTCCTCGTCCTGTGTTTTATGAAGAGCTTGACCTTTTGGAATTAGATAAGTTAGGATGGCAATATCCTCATTGCCATGAGCCTCTTCTTTGGGCCATCAACAAACAATATTATTATAAAGGTGAACTTGTTTTTGAGGCGAAAGGTGCCAATATCTACGATGCAGCTACAGTTGTCTTACAACCAGCTGGGCAGAACTTGGTATTGCAACCAGTCGATGTTGAGGCAATGTTGGAACGCAACAAGGATATGATGTTTCTCTTGGAAAGTGAGGCGATAGAGTTCATTCATGAAACTTACGAACAATATGCTCGTGCTCGAAAAACAATACAAGCAGCCTCTGCCAACACATTGGATTTTGAAATCTTAGCGGCTAAAGCAGAGAAAAAGACCAAAAAGAAAATGGCTATTGTAAAGGAGGATTGTGATTCCTTTGACATTATGCCTTTGGAGGATGCTAATAATGTAGGCAAGCGAGTATATCAAACCACCAAGATAGATAAATTCATTGCCTCTTTCTCTGGTGGTAAAGATTCGCAAGTGGTCTTGGATTTATGTACTCGTGCCATACCAAGTACAGACTTTGAGGTGATTTATAGTGATACTGGCTATGAGTTGCCACCATCTTTGAAACTATACGAGAAGATACAGAAACAATACAAGGAGAAGTTTCCTGACTTGAAATTCTCTTTGGCAAAGAATCACGATAGTGTGTTGAACTATTGGGATAAGATTGGTACGCCAAGTGACAAGCATCGTTGGTGCTGTGCCATAATGAAAACAGCTCCTTTGTATAGAACAATGAAAGGGCAAGATAATAAACAATTGAAGGTCTTGGCTTTTGAGGGTGTGCGTGCGGAAGAAAGTCAGATGCGTTCTAACTATGAAAGAATAGGTAGGGGAGTAAAGCACTCTACCGTTATAAATGCTCGTCCTATTTTGCGCTGGAATACTACCGAGATATTTTTGTACCTTTTTAGATATGGTCACTACATAAATGAGGCTTATCGATTCGGCAAGCCCAGGGTAGGATGTGTGATATGTCCATTTTCTTCTCCATGGGATGATATGATTGTAAATCGAAAATATCATTCTAAGTTGGCGCCATTCTTGGATAGAATTGTTGATATGGCTAAGCAAAGAAAAATTCCGAATTTGGATGAGTATATCAAAGAACGGAAATGGAAACTGCGTGCGAGTGGTCGTAATTTGGAAACAACTCGTACAAGAGTTATGTTTAAGTCTCTTACGCCTAAATTTAATGCAAAAGTTATAGGTAGCCATAAGCAGATTATCGACTGGTTGCCTGTTCTTGGTGTTTTTAATTTGAACGAAATTGGCAAAAATATAAATGGCGAGCTAAAAGTTAAAGATAAAATATATAGGTTTAATATAGAATATACAGATGCGAAAAATTATACTTTTACAGTGCCAAATGTTACTGATTCCCAATTGATACCTTTGCTAAAGAGGGTCGTCTATAAAAGTGCATATTGTATAAACTGTGAAGGATGTGAAGTCGAATGTCCTACGGGGGCATTGTCTGTGTATCCAAAAGTAAGTGTAAATAAAGATAAATGTGTACATTGTCATAAATGCTTGATGTTTCATGATAATGGTTGTATAGTAGCAAATTCATTAATGACTAATATGGAAGATAAAGGTAAGATTGGAAGTATTTCCAAATATGGAACGTTTGGTATCCATGAAGACTGGGTTGAAGACTTTTTGAGTGTTCCTGATACTTTCTGGACGTGCAATTCTTTGGGAAATAAGCAAGTAGATAGTTTTAAGGCTTGGCTAAAAGATGCAGAACTTATAGACTCTAAGTGTAAGTTAACAGAACTTGGGACTTTTTGTTCGGATAATTACACAGATTATAGTAATTTGATATGGGAGATTATTTGGGTCAACCTTGTACATAATAATACTCTTGTGAATTGGTTTGTTAATGTGATAAATGTAAATCGGACATTTGCAAAACCCCTATTAGACGAATTGGCTATGGAAGCATTTGGAACAAGTTTTTCTCGTTCGTCTGTTGTCTATTCTATGGGAGCATTATTACAAGTATTCAAGTACTCTCCAATAGGTGAAGTTATGAAGCAGGGTATTGCACAAGGAAAAAACAACTATCTTAGAATGTCATATGATGATGTATCTAATGTTGCAATAGCATATTCTTTATATAAATATTCTAATGTAAATGGTATAAAGACGTTGCGAGTTTCAGACTTCTATAATGATTTTTGTCGTAAGGGACCTTTTAAAGAATTTGCTATAAGCAAGGAGATTTTCTTTAAAAGGTTGAGAAATTTGAATTCTGCTAAAGACCGCCTTTTGATATCTGAACTCAATATGGGCTTAGATAGTATCACATTGCGTGATGATATCAACTGTCTTGATGTATTAAAGCGTTTAATGTAAATAACCGCCCATGGCAACGAAATATAATGACATAGTAACTTTGAGGTCTATGCGTCCTGCATACAACATCAAGAATGAAGGACCTGATGACTGGAAGACATTTATCGCTAATGACCAATTCAATGACTTGTTAAAGAAGACCATTAGTGCAGTACGTAATAATGACGCTGATTCGCATAAGGCGATATGGGTAGCTGGAACGTATGGCTCAGGAAAGAGTCATGCCGGAGCAGTATTGAAGCATCTCCTTTGTGATAAAGTTGAGGACATAATGGATTACGTGAATGAGGAATATGGAGAAGAAAAATATGCACTTCTTCGTAATTCTGTAATGCAACTTCGTGAACAGAAGCGGTTGTTCCCTGTCAATCTTTATGGTCAGCAGTCTATCGCTCATGAGGCGGATTTGTCTTTGCAAGTTCAAAAGGAGGTGATACGTGCTTTGAAAGTAGCAGGTATCAAACTAACTGTGCAAACCGATTTTGACAACTATATCCAGCATATAGAGAATGAACCAGACCTGTGGACAATGCTTATTGATAACAATGAGATTTTGAAGAGTGTTGCCCCAGATTTGAATAAGTTGAAATCAAGGTTGGTGAGTGGTGATACTGAGGTATTGAATCGTGTCATTCAAGCTTTGAGAAATATGGGCATCAGTGTGCCTATCAAAAACTCAAATCTAAAGACTTGGTTGTTTGAAGTGCAGAATGAACTTCGTAGGCAAGGTACATATGATGGTTTGCTTATTATTTGGGATGAGTTTACCGACGTAATGCGTTCAGACTTGGGCGTGCCTCTCTTGAAAATCCTGCAGGAAATAGCTGAGGACATGATGAATCCGGAGAATGATTCTTACTTCTTGTTCTTGTCTCATCCTTCAGCTCTGAATTCATTGAAAGAAGCAGAGCGAGAGCAGACAAGAGGACGTTATCATTATGTTATCTATAATATGGAGCCTGTGTCTGCCTTCCGTATTATGTCAAAAAAGTTTGTGGTCGTTGACAAAAACTTATATAATCAGCGTCAGGAGTTCTTCTGTAGTTTGCATGATGAACTCTTGACATCTTTCGCTTCTTCATCCACAGACCCGCAACAGACAAAGAAAGATTTGGCAAATCTATTCCCTGTACATCCATCAACGGCAAACCTTGCAACCTATTTCGCTCGTGAGGCAGGTTCGTCGAGCCGAAGTGTTTTTGAGTTTTTGGCTTGTGATGAGGTAAGAGCTTTCTTTGATGATGAAAATGCTTATGCTGAGAAAGATACCATTACACCTAACTTCTTGTGGGATTATGTGCAGGAGTATTTTGAGGGAGATACCGCTCGCTTTGGTGCTGTGACAGAAAGATACAATTCTCATCATTTGGCTGTTGAGGCTCAAGGCGAGGACTACCTTGCAGTGTTCAAGGGGGTGCTTTTGTTGAACGCTCTCAATAATATCGCCAATAACGACAGCGTAACACCAAGTGAGGAGAATATCAACAATCTCTTCGAGGGTACACCTATATATGATAAAGTGGGTGAAATTTTGGATTACTTCAACGACAAAAGTATTATCCAACGTCAGCCGAATGGTAATTTCTCAATTCTCTTTACGGCATTGCCTACGGATGAAATTCAGAAGATAAAGGAAGAACTAAAGTTGACGACGTATCTTTATACGGAGCAAGTTATCAACTTTGGCGATACCGCAATAAATTTCATGAATAGGAATTTGTCGCAAGTAGCTCGTCCTTTGGAGTTTAGATTCTTCTCTTTGTCAAGTAATGAATACACCTTGCTTAATAAGATAGAGGTCTTTGCCAAGAATGCAAGTACTTATTCGGTATTGTTGGCATTCATGGTAGGGAAGGCTAAGCAAGAAATTTTCGAGTTGAAAGACATAATAGACAAGAATAAGCAAGACGAACGTTTCCGTAATGTTTGTTTTGTCTTGTTGGAAAGTCCGATGGGTGAGAAAGAGTTCGAGCGTTTTATCGAGTATCAGGCGAATGCGACTTGTGCCCAAAAACACGGATTGGCAAATCAACAAAAAACGTATGCCAAGAATGCGAGTGAGATGATTTCTGCATGGCTCGGAGAAATTCGTGGTGGCAACGTAACCTTCTGTTTGAGAGATGACGAGTTGACCGTCTCTGGAACAAGAATGGCTTCTACCATCAATAATTCTATTGCTCCAGCTATCTTTACTTCTGGTCCTGAGGCTTTGGAGATTATACGTACACGTTCTTCAAATACTTTCTGGAGAAAAGCATCTGTAAAAGCAACGGTAGATGCCGTTTTGTCTTTCCATACTAAAGAGGAGATTGTGGCAAAGTGTGGTGGTCCTGCCAAGCATGTGGAGTATCTATTGCAAGACAGTGTTGATGAAAATTTGGAATGGAAATCGGACATCAGTTCGGAACACCCATTGAAGAAAGTTTGCGACTATATACAGAATGTTTTTAATCATACAAACAAGAATCAGTCATTCAATCTCGGTGATAAGTTGATTGGTTTGACTCTGCCACCATTTGGTCTGTTCCAGACTTATGCTCCTATGGCAATGGTTGCATTTGCCATGCGTAGGTATGCAGGCAAGATATTCGACTTGAATGGTAAGCCAAGAACGGCTAATCATCTTGTTGATGACATCGTTGAAATGTTCAAGGCTTGGGAGAATGGCAGAACTTCAGCAAAGTTAAATTTTATGTTTGAGAGTAAGGAGGCAGGTTCTATCACCAAGAATTTGATAAAGACATTCAAACTCAATAAGTTACCCAAATATTCGGATGTTAGCAGCTTGACGGATGCACGCTGGGCGATGACTCATGAATATTCGGCAGGAGTTGGTTATCCTCTTTGGTCTTTGAAGTATGTGCCTGATTGTTCTGCCGAGAACAAGGAGCTGATAGATGGAATTATCAAAGTTATTACCGACTCAGAAAGCGTGAAGAATCCTCCACTGATGTCAAAGGTTGCTGAAGGCTTGAAGAATAATATAGATTTGGGTAATCTCTTGTTGGAGGATGCCAATAACTTTGAAAAAGGTTTCAAAAACTATGTCATGGGATTGGAATATATCAATCTCCAAGAGGCAGAGTTTGATGAGGCTAAAACATTCCTTGAAGGTCATCTCGAAGGAACTATTGGTTTGTGGACAGAGCGTGGAGTGGAGGATACGTTGAAAAACTGGCGCTTGTCTCAACAACAAGAACGTTTGAGAATAGAGAACCAAAGACGTTTAGAGGAAGATAAATCTATACGTCAGGCAAATCAACAAGATGCTGTGAATTCTGATGACACTTTCTCTACTTATTCAACGATGATTGGCACCGCAGCTCAGACAAGAAGTAACGAAGAGGGCTTTATGGCTTCTTCTCCGCAGCCGGAAAGCCATGAGATGAAGATGAGACGAATTGAGATTGCCAGTAAGTTACTGCCTTTGGCTTCTAATTCCACTTTACGCGACTTGCTGCAAGATTTGTGTGACAATGCAGATATGCAAACAATTAATATCATGATGAAACATGTTTGATGAAAATAGATTCAAAACTGTAACTTCTTTAGAAGAGCTGAAAACTCTTGTGAACGAAGACAAGAATATAAACGGAATGGGAGCGGCTACGGCTAACCGCTACCCAATCCGTTTTGTGCTTTTTGATAACTTCCAAGATAGCTTTGAATTTGTCATGTTTATGTTGGAAGAATGTGGGGTGACTGTTCAAAGTGTAGATAAGTGGATTGACAAAGATTATCCGGACTTGATGATAACTTACCAAGAGTTAGGTGAACATATCTCAGATTATATTGCTTCGCTTTGTGGCAAGGATTGTGTCATTACTCCTTTCTCGGAGTTGGCTCGTTTCTATGACAATCAGCAACATCATACGTTTGATGCCTTGGTTAAAACTATCAAGTCTATAGAAGCATCAGCAATAGGAGTGGAAAATTCGCAAAGAATTTATATCCCAATCATTGGCTTGGAAGGTAAGATGGCAGCTTTCGAGAATGATACTCAAATCAACGTTTGGCATTTGCATGATGAAAGTTTGGCAAGTGAAAATTATACAATGATTCTTGTTGATGATGAATCGTGCTATGGCGTGAAGAATATGGAATGTAAGGCGAATGTGGTGCATACTGTAAGAGAGTGGTTGGATATATGGAAAGATACGGATGTGCATCAAAAGAGAACGATAGTTTGTACCTCTAAGTCTGTCTTTGCCAATGCCAAGTTCGCACAGCCTGATAATGCCTTTACATATGTAAGCCCTCATAATGCTTTTGAGTTCTTAAAACAAGGATTACATTTGGATTTAGGAGATATTCCTTATGTGGAGAGCGAGGAAGAGAACTGGAGACTTTTGGCAGAGCAAATAGACTTGTCAAAGGATTTTGATCTATGTACATTCGTTGCTCACTATTTTGATGTGAGTGAGATTTCCAACTATAAGTCTTTCTTGAAGATTTGGTTCTCTCATAGTAGTTTGTTTGATAGATGGCTGCTGTGTTCTTGCTATACTGTCTTTAATCAAGGTGATGTTTTCTTGACTACTTGTCTGTCAAAAATTAATAGTTATTCCAATGCAGACTTGTTTACTGAGGTCGTTATGTATATGACTACAGTAAAAACGGAAATGGAAGAACGACGTTATTGTCTCAGCGAGGCATCCCGGAGAAACGTGAAGCTTTCTGAAAATGTGGAGGTTGTTGTAGGAAATCGTTTGGAGAATATTGCCAAGTTGAAGGGCTATCACGAGGCAGTCAAGTATTTCTCAGAAATAACCAATAAGGAGAAAGAATTAGCTGTCGCTTGGTTAGGTAAGGGGGGCATCAATATAAATGAAGTAAAGAGTTTCTTCTCAGATTTATATGATTATATGCAAGCACAACCTTTGCTTACTCCGCAGTGCTCATGGGTGTCTTCTTATATCGACGATTATAAAAAGGCAAAGTTAGGCAATGCCTATAGCTCAGAAGTGAGGGATGCAATAGCTACCTACAATGCAGACAGTATTACATTTGATACTTGGTATCAGTCTTTGAAGACTACGGCAACATTGTTGTCTGGACGTAAGGACGTAGAGGTGTATTTTTGGATAGATGGCTTGGGAGTAGAGTGGATCCCGTTTATACAAGCTTTACTCAATCGTTACCAACAGAATAACATCTATCTGAATGAAACTTTGGTGGCAAGAGCGTTGTTACCAACAACGACAGAAGTGAATAAGAAGGAGCTCCAACGTCTTTCTGATATTGATATCCAGACCATGAAAGTGGGTGATTTGGATGCCTTGGCTCATCAATCAACCAATCGCTATCCTAATACTATTATCTCGGAGATGAAAATAGTAAAAAAGACCATAGAAAACATTATGAGCACTTATGCAGGTAAGAAGATTGCTATTGTCAGTGATCATGGTTTAACTTATTTGTCACAGTTGCAAGATGGTTTAAACTTGGCTGGATTTGTGTCTGACCATCACGGACGATTGGCTGTGTGTAAAACTGGGACTGTAACTGTAGATAAAAATTATTTTGTTTTGGATGATGGTAAGACTGTATGTGCATTGAATCATAAATCGTTGTGCAATAAGGTGCCTCGTGATCAAGGTATCCATGGAGGTTGTACTCCTGAAGAAGTGCTCGTTCCCATCTTTATTATTTCAAATAATCCGAATAATAGTCATTGGAGTGTAGTTGCCCTTACACCGGAAGTTTCTGCAACAGAGCCTAAGGTAAGATTGAAGATTAAGGGGTTGGGATTGTCGGATGTGCCTTATGTTATATATATTAATAAGTCGTATGTCTTGAATAAGATAGGAGAGGATGAATTTGTTTCAGCCCCATTGGATGTAGATGAGAATGAAACGGAATTGCGCATACTTGTTGGTGGAAAAGAAATAGGTAAATGTTCTGTCCATTGGCTTATGGGGGCAACGGAAGAAGATTTGTTTGATTTTTAATCATTGAAGTAATGAAAGAAGAATTACAGGCAAAGGTGAGACAATATTTCTCACAAATGTCGATATATAAAGATCCGAAGGCAACGAACAGTATTTTTGCTGGTCGCAATTTGCCTTCGTTTGTTAAGGATTATCTCCTGAAACGCTATTTGAACATTAGTACTGGCGAGATTGATACTTTAGGGCTAAACGCATTTTTGGACAAAGTTATTCCTGCTAACGGAGGAACTGTAAAGGATGATATTTTGGCAGGTAAAGAAGTGACATTGTTGGCACGTTTCTCGATTTACATCGATTTAGTGAAGGGAGAGAAGCAATTTGCCATACCTGATTATGGTATTAAACAAAGGGAGGGGATTATCCCAGACTATGTATATGCCAAGCACCCAGGTGAATTGGTTGATGGAGAGAAATGGGGTATTGTGAAACTTTGTCTGTTGCCAGATGATAAAGGTAAGAAAAATCATGTAAGGATGGTTGATTTCAAGCCGTTTAAGCCATATAGCTCGGTGGATATAGATTATCTGCGTGAGGCACGTCAGCATTTTACAAATGAAGAATGGTTTGATGTCCTGCTGTCGGCGATGGAATATGATCCTGATGGGTTTACTTCAATAACTCAGAAATTGGAGTTCTTGACTCGTTTGTTGATATTCATTGAACCACGCTTAAATGTGATTGAGTTGGCACCAAAGGGTACAGGTAAGTCGTATGTGTTTGGCAACTTGTCTAAGTATGGATGGTTGGTAAGTGGTGGTAAGGTTACTCGTGCCAAGTTGTTCTATGACAAGCAAAAACAACAGAATGGTATCATCAAGAACCATGACTTTACGGTTTTCGACGAGATTCAAACCATCATCTTTCAGGAGCCTGCAGAGATACAGGCTGCTTTGAAATCATATTTGGAGAGTGGAAAGACAACCATTGATAATAATGAGTTTACTTCGGAGTGTGGATTGATGCTGATGGGTAATATTCCATTGTCTTCCAATCGTCTTCCTGTATCTCCTAATTACTTCGATTCTTTGCCTGCCAATTTTAGAGAGTCAGCTTTGCTTGACCGTTTCCATAGCTTTATAGAAGGATGGAAGTTACCTCGTGTCAACGATAGTATGATTTTTAATGGTTGGACTATTAATGTGGAGTATTTCTCTGAGATTATGCATACGATGCGTATTCAGAACTCGTATGGCTTGTTGTTTGATGAGCTGGTAGTGTTTGAAGCAAAGTCGGATGTTCGTGATTCCAAAGCTATAAAGCGTATAGCTACTGCTTATATTAAATTACTGTTCCCTCATTGGCAAAAGTTGGAAGATGTTGATAAGGAAGCCTTTGACCTCTATTGCCTGCAACCTGCTATTTACCGCCGTGGCATCATCAAGGAGCAATGTCATTTGATAGATTCTGAATTTAAGGCAACATTGCCTGAAGTTCATGTAAGGTAATGTTTCTATATACATTTAAGCCCCATACTCTTGCCTTATAGCAGAAAGTATGGGACTGGGTTTAATCTTACGTAATATTGTTGTCATCTTTTGTTTAAGAGCTTACATGTCTTCCAGCGACAGTCCCTTGTATTCAATGCTGAATTTGTTGAATTTGCCGGTGGCTTGGAGAAAGTGGGCGGCTTTGTCTTTGAGAATACCAAGATTAATGTCTTTTGCTTGTCGCTTCACTTCATAGAATGTAACTTC
>CAKQDG010000074.1 GCA_934219025.1 uncultured Prevotella sp.
TTACGAGCATTGCCCTGCCGGCAATCTCCTGTCCCTCTGGCTTTTCGTATGATGCATAGTCGAAAGGCACTGTTACATACTGCCAGTTGCCGCCATTCTCCTCGATGTCTGTCTTGCTTGCCTTTGCCACAACATTGTTGTATGTCTTGTCCTCAGGGTCCTGATAGTAAGTTCCGTCGGTGATTACTGCCGAGATAGAAGCCTTGAGATCACTCTTGCCCGGGTTGTATTTCATCCACACGCCGATTGAGTCTGGCCATGCTGTAAGGGCAGCATAGAACGGGTCGCCGTTGCCGTCAACATCTGTCTTCGACATGTCGAGGTAAGCGTGGTTCGATTTGTCCGTAGCAGAAACTGCTCCAGCAGACATACGTCCTGTTGTTACAGTACCATTGGCTGAAATTCCCAAAATAGATGTAGAGAATATACGCAAAGAAGTTGTTCCCGTCGAACCTGGACACACGTCTTTCACAGCCTCTGTATGAGCTGTACCCTTTACCATACTTGCAAACTTTCCGTCGCAGCTTCCGAACGAGTGCCATGCGTTAGCCTCGTCGATAGAACCGGCCTTGTGGTATTTCTCGAAACCAGAGTTAGGAATCTGTCCCACTTCGTTGGCATCATCGCCGAAGTGCACCTTGATTACTCCAAGGTTATTCTTGTTGGCATCGATAAGGATAACAGCCTTCATCTTGCCGTTGTAGGTAGAGCCCTGAATAAAGATAGGCATCTCGCCGAGCATGCTACCCATCCAGAAGCCAACGTTTGGGTCGTCGCCGTCGGCGATCGTAAGGTTCTGGTCGCCAGAGAATACAGCCACTGCACTTGCCTTGTCGTAAGGAATGCCAGTAAGGTTGATTGTTCCTACAGGCATCTGCTGTCCGCCCTCCACGAACATGAAATTCTTCAAGGAGAAGTTGCAGGTTCCATCGCCATTTGGGGCCATTTCAACGTTTGCATTTCCAGCATCTGTTGTAATGCCGTTTACTGTTACTTTCAGTGCGCCGGTGTAACTCTCGGCACTTACTGTTGCGGCAAAGAGTGCCGAAGCTAATAAAGTAAAAATTTTCTTCATATTATAATTAATTATGTGTAATACCTATTGTCGTTTACTTCTATTAAACGAGACGTTTAACGGAAATATTCTGCAAAATTACATATAAAAACGTCCCGTTGTTCTCCAATTCCTTATTTTTTACGTTTTTATAACTTTTTGCTTATTAATGGAGAAGTATTTGCCATAAATTTCAGCCGAAAGATTGTGGAAAGAATATGCAAAAAAGGAAAAATGGAACACTTGTTCTGGTGGTCTCGTTGAAAGGAGCAATGCTTTTCGCGGAGCAAAGCATTGCTTCTCTCCCGAAGGAGCATTGCTTTGCTGCCGAAGAAGCGATGCCCGAGGGTATGCGTATAAATACTCATTGCGGATTAAACGCTGGCAATCAACAGATTGGCTGCATTTAATCCGCAATGAGTGGATATATATTCGGGACTAAGAGTTAGCCCATGCCGAAATGCGACAAATGGAACACTTTTTACTTTCTGAAGTGCTTGCCCACCACGGGCAGTGAGCTCAAGGGGAAGTCGCGCTTTATGATATAGGCGATGAAGAGCAGTCCGAGCAGCGTGTTCACCGCGAGGGCAGCCCAGAGCGGAAGGTTGCGGTTTGCCGTCGTCATGCAGAAATACAGCACCACGGTGATGAGCACATACACGGCTATCTCTTTCATCGGATAGTTTATCGGATACTTCTTCTGGCCCACTATATAGGAGAGCACCATTGCCGTGGCATATCCGGCAAAACCTGCCCATGCACACGCCATATAGCCATAACGGGGCACGAAGATGATGTTCACGGCAAGGAGCACGGCACAGCCCACGCCCGAGAAGTAAGCCCCCCAGATTGTCTTGTCGATGAGCTTATACCAGAACGAGAGATTGAAATACACACCCATCATTATCTCTGCCGCCATGACGATGGGCACCACCTTGAGCCCCTCCCAGTAGTCGCGGCCGATGATGTGGCGAAGCACGTCCATATAGCCTATCACCACAAGGAAGGCGAGCAGCGTGAAGATGATGAAGTATTTCATCGCCTTGGCATAGGTGTCGCGGTTGTCTTTTTCTTTCGACTTGCCGAAGACAAACGGCTCGTAGGCATAGCGGAACGCCTGGGTTATCATTGCCATAATCATGGCTATCTTGCTCGCGGCGCCGTAGATGCCGAGCTGGGTGTGGGCGTCGGCGCCGGTGTATATCTTCGGGAAGAGTATCTTGTCGGCTGTCTGGTTCAGTATTCCGGCTATGCCGAGCACGAGGATGGGCCAGCTGTAGCTCATCATGCGGCTTAGCAACTGCCTGTCGAACGAGTATTTCTGGCAGAACAGTTCTTTCCAGAAGAAGAGCGTGAGCGATGCCGAGCAGAACAGGTTGATGTAGAAGGCGTATCCGGCGCCCACCGCCGGACTGTAGATGGCGGCAATGGCTCCCGAGCCGCCGTTGGCATCATAGATATTGGGCAGGATGAGGAAGAACACGAGGTTCAGGGCTATTGCCATGAAGATGTTGAGCATCTTCAGGGCGGCAAACTTCACCGGGCGCTTCTTGTATCTAAGATAGGCGAAGGGGATGCACTGGAAGGCGTCTATCGCCACCGTAACGGCCATCACCCACACGTAAGACTCGTGGTCGGAATATCCCATGAATGCTGATATGGGGTTGATGAACATCAGCACAAGGGCGATGAAGAGTAGCGAGGTGAAGCCCACGCTTATCAGAGTGGTGGTATACACCGTCTGCGGATTCTCGTTTTCCTTGTTGGCAAAGCGGAAGAAGGTGGTCTCCATTCCGTATGTCAGGATTACCATGAGCAGTGCCGTATAGGCATACACGTTTGTTATCACTCCGTAGCCGCCGCTGGCAGCCGATAGTTTTGCCGTGTACAACGGCACAAGAAGATAGTTCAGGAATCTTCCCACGATACTGCTAAGTCCGTAGATGGCGGTATCCTTAGCCAATGATTTTAAATTTGCCATTTTTATTTTTTACTTTTTTCCTTTAAAAGAACATGTAGCAGATGGCTATTGCAGCCACGACGCCGGCAAGGTCGGCAAGCAGACCGCAAGCCACGGCGTGCCTTGTATACCTTATGCCCACGCTGCCGAAATAAACGGCGAGGATATAAAAGGTGGTATCGGTGGAGCCCTGGAACACGCAACTCAGCCTGCCCACAAACGAGTCTGCCCCGTATGTGGTCATCGCATCCACCATCATGCCGCGCGCACCGCTGCCCGAAAGGGGCTTCATCAGCGCCGTGGGCAGTGCGCCCACAAAGTCGGTGTTTCCGCCACAAGCCTCAACCACCCATTTCACTCCGCCGATGAGCATATGCATAGCCCCCGACGCGCGAAACACGCCGATGCCCACCAGAATGGCCACGAGATAGGGAATAATCCTTACGGCAGTCTGGAAGCCCTCTTTTGCCCCCTCGATAAAGGCATCATAGACATTCACACGCTTTCTCACCCCGGCAAGGATAAAGCCCACAATGATGGTCATCAGCAGAATATTTGCCACCGTGGTGCTCACGATGTTCATCTGGTCCTTGTCGAGCTGACCGAAGCCCCATATTATGCCGCTCACCACAAGACACATGCCGCCCACGGTGAGTATCATCACCCTGTTGAGCAGGTTTATCCGCTGATACAAGCTCGTGATTATTATTCCGGCTATAGTGGAGAAAAACGTGGCGAGCAGAATGGGGATAAAGATGTCGGTGGGTTGTGCCGCCCCCATCTGCGCCCTGTACACCATTATGCTCACGGGGATAAGGGTAAGTCCGCTGGTGTTGAGCACCAGAAACATTATCATCGGGTTTGTTGCCGTGTCTTTCCTGGGGTTCAGCTGCTGCAACTGCTCCATCGCCTTCAGTCCGAGTGGTGTGGCGGCATTGTCGAGCCCCAGCATGTTGGCGGCAATGTTCATGAATATGGAACCTGTTACGGGATGCCCCTTTGGAATATCCGGAAAAAGCTTGCAGAACACTGGCGAAAGCAGACGCGCCAGGGCGTTCACCATTCCGCCCTTCTCGCCTATCTTCATAATGCCGAGCCAGAGCGACAGCACACCGGTAAGTCCCAAGGATATTTCAAACGCAGTCTTCGAAGAATCAAACGTGGAATTCATCATCGCCGGGAACACATCAAAGTCGCCCATAAATACCAACCTTGCCAGGGCTATGACGAAAGCGATAACAAAAAATGCTATCCAAATATAATTCAACACCATGTCTTTTTTTCTTTAT
Source organism: uncultured Prevotella sp. (assembly GCA_934219025.1). Taxonomy (GTDB): domain Bacteria; phylum Bacteroidota; class Bacteroidia; order Bacteroidales; family Bacteroidaceae; genus Prevotella. The sequence continues at coordinate 4,304 of CAKQDG010000074.1, forward strand.
TTTATTGTTTTCTGTGGATATTTAACTTGCAAATATACTGTAAATTCTCTTGCAACGGCATAATGTAAAGGCGATTTATGCAAATTTAATCTGAAAATCAGCATCATAAAGAGTAAAATCATTATATTTGCAAATTAAATTGAGATTAAACAACAAATTTATAAACATAAAGCAATTATGAAAATAGCATTGATAGGCTACGGAAAGATGGGCAAGATGATTGAACAGATTGCCAAAGACCGCGGCCATGAAATAGTGTGCATCATCGACGTGGACAACCAGCAGGATTTCGACAGCGAAGCATTCAAAAGTGCCGACGTGGCTATCGAATTCACAAGCCCTACGGCTGCCTACGGCAACTATCTCAAGGCTTTCAAACACAACGTGAAAGTGGTGTCGGGCTCTACAGGATGGATGAAGGAGCATGGCGACGACGTGAGAAGGATGTGCTCTGCCGAAGGCGGACAAACTCTGTTCTGGGCTTCAAACTTCTCAGTGGGCGTGGCGATATTCTCTGCCGTAAACCGCTATCTGGCAAAGATAATGAACGGATTTCCACAGTATGACGTGCGCATGGAGGAAACTCACCACATCCACAAGCTCGACGCACCAAGCGGAACAGCCATCACTCTTGCCGAGGAGATTATCAGCGACATCGACCGCAAGAAGGAATGGGTGAAGGGCGTGCAACGCAATGCCGACGGAACAGTGGAGGGATCTAACAACGTGCCTGCCGACGAGCTCCCTATCGAGAGCATACGCCGCGACGAGGTGCCGGGCATACACTCCATAATCTACGACAGCGATGCTGACTGCATCACCATAACACACGATGCCCACTCGCGCAAGGGATTTGCAATGGGCGCCGTTCTGGCTGCAGAATACACAAAAGACCACAGCGGACTGCTCACAATCAGCGACATGTTCAAATTTTAATGGATTAGGGATTAGAGATTATTAGTCTTAGGTCTTATTAGTCCCATTTCTCCCAGTCCTCCCAGTCCTCCCAGAAAAAAAATAAAAAAACCAATGATTGACAAAGAAAAACAAAACCTCAACATGAAAGTGCAGTGGACAAAGTTCATCATAGTACTTGCCCTCTATCTGCTCTTTCTCGTATGGCTCAAAAGCTGGCTCGGCCTCATCGTCGTGCCGTTCATATACGATGTTTACATCTCAAAGAAAATAAGATGGCAATGGTGGAAAGACGCCGAAGGACCGGTGCGCTTCGTCATGTCGTGGGTCGATGCCCTGGTATTTGCACTGGTGGCAGTGTATTTCATCAACCAGTTCTTCTTCCAGAACTACGTAATCCCATCGTCATCGCTCGAAAAATCCCTGCTCACCGGCGACTACCTCTTCGTATCTAAAGTGAGCTACGGACCGAGAATCCCCGAAACACCACTCACCATGCCACTGACACAACACACGCTGCCCGTGGTAAACTGCCAGTCGTATATCAGTTGGCCGCACTGGGATTACCGCCGCGTAAAAGGACTGGGCAAGGTGAAGCTCAACGACATCGTGGTGTTCAACTACCCTGCCGGCGACACTCTCGTGGAAAACTATCAGAACGCTGACTTCTACCGCGACATCTGCTATGCCATGGGCTATCAGCTGCTTGCCGAGCAAAAGGTGGACCTTGCGCAGATGAACCCGCAGCAAAAGTATGACTACTTCAAAAACGTGTACAACACCGGACGGCAGTATGTTGCCGCCAACCCGCAGCAGTTTGGCGAGATTATCAGCCGACCCACCGACCGACGCGAAAACTACGTGAAACGATGCGTAGGACTGCCGGGAATGACGCTGCAGATTAAAAACAGAATCGTTTATCTCAACGGCAAGGCAAACAAGGAGCCTGACAACGTGCAGTACACTTACAACGTGGTGCTCAACCAGTCTCTGCCCGACGACGTGATGAAAGATCTCGGCATCAGCATGGAAGACCTGACAAGTCTGAACCAAAACGGATATATGCCGCTCACAAAGCGCGCGGCAAAGGCTCTCGCAGCAAACAAAGCCCTGGTGAAGAGCATCAAGCTGGCACCGGAAATGAAAAACGACCTGCTCTATCCTCTCGACGCCGTGACAGGATGGACACGCGACAACTACGGACCGATATGGATTCCGAAAAAGGGGGCTACCGTGAAACTGAACATGCAGAACATTGCCATATACGAACGCCCGATACAAGCTTACGAGCACAACTCCCTTGAGGTGAAGAACGGGAAAATATATATCAACGGCAAACAGACAGACCATTACACATTCAAAATGGACTACTACTGGATGATGGGCGACAACCGCCACAACTCTGCCGACTCGCGCTACTGGGGATTCGTGCCCGAAGACCATATCGTGGGCAAGCCGATATTCATCTGGTGGTCGAGCGACCCTGACCGCCGCGGATTCTCCGGCATCAGATGGAACAGACTGTTTAACTTTGTAGACAATATAAAGTGATTTGACCTTGGACAAAGACATAAAGTGATTTGACATTGGACAAAGACATAAAGTGATTTGACATTGGACAAAGACATAAAGTGATTTGACTTTGGACAAAGACATAAAGTGATTTGACTTGGTCAAAAATATAAAGTAAAAGGGAAACAATGCGCAGTTCATTGAAGTTCATAACAGCCATGTGCGTGGCAGCAGCGGCAATGCTGCTGTTCCGCTGCGTGGCTTTCACCATATACACAGTGCCGCAGACGGGCATCAAGCCATGGCTCGTCAGCGGCGACCGTGTGTTGGTGAACAGATGGAGCTACGGACTGCGCACAGGGGGAGAAAAATTCTTTCCTTACAGCAGGTGGTTCAAAAAACCTGTGGGCAAAGGGCAACTCGTGGCTTTCAACTATCCCCTCGACACCATCAACGCCGTGAGCAGCCGTCCTGTTCATGCTGCTTTCTGCATGGCTGGGCCGGGAGACACTGTGATGATAAACAGGAAGCCCATCATTCCGCCAAAGAAATGCCGAATGGTGGAAGTTACGCCATGGAACATAAAACTGCTGTGCAACACTTACCGCATCCATGAACACCGCAACGCCGACATTATCGGCAACAAGCTGTTTCTTGACGGCAAGGAAACGAAATATGCGTATTTTTCTAAAAACTACTACTGGATGAGCGTCATGCCCGAAGATTCGTTTCCCGACTCGCGTTTCTACGGCTTCGTGCCTGAAGACCATATTATAGGGCGAATAGTGATGATTGTGTACTCCAGAGGCAACAGCAGCTCCTTCTTCGGCAGCTTCCGCAAAGACAGATGGCTAAAAGGACTGTGAAAACAATCTGTTCTCCCCTACTATTCCCATTTGTCCTATAAGTCCCATTACCCATAGTTCTCACATTACTCCCAGCTCTCCCATCAAGAAAACAATAATGAAAACAGCATTATTATCATCAACATACTTCGGTCCGGTGCAGTGGTATCAGAAGCTGAACTGCTACGACAATATCCTGATTGAGCAACACGACAGCTTCATAAAGCAGACTTTCCGCAACCGCTGCCTCATTGCCACACCAAACGGGCAATTGGCCCTCAGCGTGCCAACCAAGCCACAGGAAGAAAAAGGCGGAAATACACCGACTGCAATCAGTTCTCACGGCAACTGGCGCCACGTTCACTGGAATGCGCTTAAAAGCGCCTACGGCGAATCGCCTTTCTTTGAATATTATGCCGACGACATAAAACCTTTTTTCGAGAAGGAGTGGCAATACTTGTACGACTTCAATATGGACATCTGTCGCTGCTTGTGCGCCCTTCTCGACATAACGCCCCACATATCCCTCACCGACCACTATATAACGCGAGAGGAGGCAAAAGAAAGCGGAATGGATGACTTCCGCGACGTTATCCGCCCCAAGCATCCCCTACCCGACCCGGATTTCTCTCCCCGGAAATACTATCAAGTCTACGGGCAGCGACACGGTTTCTTGCCCAACATGAGCATCCTCGACCTGCTTTTCAACATGGGCAACGAAAGCGTCTTGTGGCTATAGAACTTATAAAATTGTTATACCCCGACCCCTCCGACCCCTCCGAGCAGTCCGACCCCTCCGAGTTGTCCGACCCCTCCGAGTTGTCCGAGCAGTCCGAGCCCTCCGAGCAGTCCGAGCAGTCCGAGTTGTCCTCCCCCCCAAAAAACTCCCATTAACAATAAAAAAAATGAAATACATCTTCGAAACCAAAATGATGGTCCGCGACTATGAGTGCGACATCGAAGGCATTGTAAACAACGCCAACTATCTGCACTACGCAGAACACACCCGCCACCTTTTTCTGCAGCAGTGCGGACTGAGCTTCGCCGACATGCACCGGCGCGGCATCGACGCTGTGGTGGCAAGGATGAACCTTCAGTTTAAAACTCCTCTGCAATGCGACGACGAGTTCTTCTCGCGTCTGAACCTGACGAAAGAGGGCATAAAATACGTGTTCCACCAAGACATCTACCGCGCATCTGACAACAAGATTTGCTTCAAGGGCATCATTGAACTCGTTTGCATCGTAGACGGAAAACTCGCCAACAGTCCCGAATACGACGAGGCTTTTAAGGATTATCTGAACAACCGGAAAAAATGACCACCATATCAAATGAAACTCTGTGTGCAATGACCTTAGCCAGGATAAGCCAGTTCAACAGCTCTGCAATAAAAGAGCTTTACAGAAGGGCTGGCTCGTTCAGTAGCATCATAGAACACAGAAACAATATCAGGGATATAGCCGGAGACTGTCCGCAACGCATAATCTCATCTCTGAAAAATATCGAAAAGATACAGGAGCGCGCAACGACAGAAGCCGAGTATGCCAAAGAGCACGGAATTCAAATTCTCACGATAAACGACGGGAATTATCCGCAAAGGCTCAAGGAATGTGAGGATGCTCCCATCGTGATGTTCTACAAGGGTAATGCAAACCTCAATGCTAAAAGGGTGATAAACGTCGTGGGAACTCGACATGCCACAATTTATGCCGACGACTGCATAAGAAACCTGGTGGAAAGAATCAAGAAACTCTGTCCGGAGATTCTGATTGTCAGCGGACTGGCATATGGTGTGGATATCATGGCACACCGACATTCGCTGGAAAACGGCATTCCAACCGTGGGCGTACTGGCACACGGACTGGACAACCTGTATCCGCCACGACACCGCGAAACGGCCAACAGAATGATTGAATGTGGCGGACTGCTCACGGAGCATTTCACACACACCAATGCCGACAAGGTGAACTTCGTGAAGCGCAACCGCATTGTGGCGGGCATGTCTGACGCCACAATCCTTGTGGAAAGTGCTGCCCACGGCGGAGGGCTGATTACTTGCCGACTGGCACAGTCTTACAGCCGCGATGTGTTTGCCTTCCCCGGCAGAGTGGGCGACCCTTATTCCGAGGGATGCAACAATCTGATAAAAGACAACGGGGCACAACTCATAACCTCGGCCGACGACCTGGTGAAGACTATGGGATGGGAAGACGACGCAAAGCTTGCCTCTGCACAGAAGCAGGGCATTGAGCGCTCTTTGTTTCCGGAACTCAACGGCGACGAAAAGACTATTACGGAGTTTCTGAACGAAGGGGACATGCAACTTAATGTGCTGGCTGCAAAAACCGGTTTGCCGATAAACAAAATATCGGCAACTCTCTTTTCGCTCGAGATGAAAGGCATAGTGAAGGCGCTGGCCGGAGGATTTTATCACCTGATAGCAAACTGACGCTATTGACTCTCCCAGTTCTCCCATTTCCCCCAGTTCTCCCAGTTCTCCCAAAAAAAAGAAAAAAAAACAATGAAAATAGGAAACATCCAATTTGGCGACCGCCCACTCTTCCTCGCACCGATGGAAGACGTGACCGACATAGGCTTCCGCATGCTGTGCAAGCGCTACGGAGCATCCATGGTTTATACTGAATTTGTCAGCGCAGAAGCTCTTGTGCGCTCCGTGAAGAGCACCGTGAGCAAACTCACCATCAGCGATGAAGAGCGCCCCGTGGGAATTCAAATCTACGGCAGAGACGTGGAATCAATGGTTGAAGCTGCAAAAATCGTGGAAGACCAGGCCCACCCCGATGTGATAGACATCAACTTTGGCTGTCCGGTGAAGAAAGTGGCAGGCAAGGGTGCTGGCGCAGGAATGCTCCAGAACGTGCCTCTTTTGCTCGACATCACGCGAAATGTGGTTAAGGCGGTCAATACCCCAGTAACGGTGAAAACGCGCTTAGGATGGAACAATGACAGTCTGATAATCTACGAGCTTGCCGAGCAACTGCAAGACTGCGGCATCCAGGCTCTGACTATCCACGGCAGAACACGCGCACAGATGTATACCGGCGAGGCCGACTGGACACTCATAGGCAGGGTGAAGAGCAACCCGCGCATCAACATCCCCATTATCGGCAACGGCGACATCTGTTCGCCGGAAGACACTAAGCGCGCGTTTGAAGAATATGGCGTGGATGCCGTGATGATCGGCAGGGCTACTTTCGGCAGGCCCTGGATTTTCAAGGAGATAAGGGATTTCCTCGACGGCAAGGAGGCTGACGCTACGCTCGACTTCAACAAAAAGCTCGACATCCTTGAGGAGCAGCTGCGCATCAACGTGGAGCGCATCGACGAATACCGCGGCATTCTGCACACAAGGCGCCATCTCGCCGCCAGTCCGATATTCAAGGGAATACCAAATTTCCGCCAGACTCGTATCGCCATGCTCCGTGCTTCGTCTATGGACGAACTGATGGCTATTCTGGAGGAACAGCGGAAATAACGGGCAAATATTCGGTTCTACACTTAAAATTATATATATTTTATTTTTTGTGATTTTACCCTCACACCCTCACCCTCCACACTTAAACCGTTGATTACCTGCAAAATAGCAGGGTGAGGGTAAGGGTGAGGGGTGTGAGGGTAAAAGTTATGTTGGCAGAGCGTCGCCTTGCGGAAGCAAAGCGCCGCTTTGCCATGAACAAAGCACCGCTATACCGGCAGTATAGCTATGCTGCACTCGCGGTACCAAAACGCTTTGCGATTTTGGTACCGCATAATTACTACTTGACGACTTTCTTGCCGTTCACTACATACACGCCCTTGCCAAGGTTGCTCATGTCTGTGCCCACATATCTGCCGTCAATTGTATAGATGCGTTCCTCGACATTCTGCCCACCTACGGCAAGCGTATTGTTTATGCCGCTCGTGCCGCCGTCAAGTTTTGGGGTTTCAACGATGTTGGGGAATTGTCCCCATGTTCTGTTGGCAGCAA
>CAKQDG010000075.1 GCA_934219025.1 uncultured Prevotella sp.
TCGCCTACCATTGAAACTGTCGACGAGGGCACGAGCACCCCGGCTATAGGCACCACCCAGTCCGTGGACATTTCTCCTGAATACATCTCTTCCCGATTGAAGACTAAAGGAAAACTCCTTTCCTTTACCGTTCATCGGGGTGCTCTTGCCAAGACGTTCTACGTCATTGACAAGCTACCGAACATCATCCTTTCCGTTTACAACGAGTTTATGCAATACGAATACATCTTCCTGTATTGCACCACAAAGCGCATCACCAATTTTGAGCGTTCCACGGTTGTCTGCGATGGCGAGACTTCCTTTTACGACGACACCACGGATTCTGAATTCGAGGTTGAAACGTCAATGCTGCAATATGATGATGCCGTCCGCATCTCCACTCTTCTTCTTTCCCATTTCGTTTCTCTCGTCACGGACATCACCGAGGATTATTTCCTCCCCATCATCATCACCGACCTCACCTCTGAAATCTCCGATGCCGACAACGCCACCAACTCCATCAAATTCAAGTACAAGTTCACCGACAACATCTTACCAACTAACATCTCATCCCCGGCTAACGTCTTCACCGCCCAATACACCCCACCTTTCGATTAACCATCACCGCCCCCCATTTTTCAATTTTTCCATCTTTCAATCTTTCCATTTTCCAACGTTTTTCAATCTTTCCATTTTTAAATTTTTCAATCTTCCATGCGTAGCATTCACATCACCACCCTAAGAAAAATCCTCTCCTCCCCCGAACCCGTCGACATCCGTCTCTGGACAAAGAGCGGCGAGATTCAACTCTGGCGCCGTTGCATCTCCCTAAAATACGACTTCTACAAAGGCACAAGACGAATGAAGCTGCTGGACTCTAATCAAATCCGGCAGCTTCGCGATGTGTGTATCTTTGAGGTGAATGGTGTGGAGGTGTATATGTAATTTTCCAAGAAATAGCAAATTTCTATAGAAATATTTGGTAGATTACAAAGTTATTCGTAAATTTGCAGCAACAGATTCCGCCACGCTTCCCATTAGAACAGCGAACCAGGGCGGAACTTCGTTTTTATATACGTTATGGATTATACCAAGCAACCGCTCGAATACAATCAAATAATACAGCAACTCAAAAGTCGTGGACTTCTATTCCATGATGAAACTACAGCTGAAAAGGAACTGAAAATTATAAGTTATTTCCGCATCGCCAACTACCTCCGTTCTTTTGAGGTTGTTGGTAGTAATCATGTCTTTCTACCTAATAGCTATTTTGAGGACGCTTTGCAGATTTATTATTTCGACAAAAAACTACGGGCGCTTATTTTCACAGCTATACAGAGTATTGAAATAGCATTACGTTCCAAAATCATACACAATGTAGGATTGAAACATGGTGCATTTTGGTTTGCTGATGAGAAGTTTAGCATCAACCATGCCTTATTCCATGATAACCTTTCTCAAATTAAGAAAGAACTAAAACGTTCCAAGGAAGACTTCATACAAGAGCATTTTGACAAATATGATAATCCCGATGTACCACCTGTTTGGAAGACGTTGGAAGTTACTTCTTTTGGTGTTCTGTCTAAATTATTCTACAACCTTAATGATATAAAGGTAAAGAAGGTCATTGCCCGTGAATTCAATCTTCCTCAACATTTATGTTTGGAAAGTTGGATAAGAAGTATTGTGGTTCTCCGCAACTGTCTCGCTCATCATGCTCGTGTATGGAACAGACGTTTTTCGCAAAAACCGTCTATTACCTATAATCTAAGGGGAAAATGGATTGACACAAGTAAGGTACGCACAGCTAAACTATATGCATTACTTTGCTGCTTGGCTTACTTACAAGACAATATCCACCCAAATAATGATTTTAAGGAGAATCTAAAGTCTCTCTTAGCTCAAAATCCGAATATCAGTTTACATGCTATGGGATTTCCTGACAACTGGCAGGATGAGCCCTTGTGGAGATAAAGGAATTTATATGAATTAGGCTATCTGTATCACTAATTTAAAAAGCGAAACAGATAGCCTAATTTTTTATTTTACAATATCCATCAGTGTCTCAAAACTGTCTACCTTTCCATACTTCACATTCGAGGTGGAAATCTGCTCAAAGAGTTTCTCTGCACAACTTATCTTGCTCTTCTCTATATCGCGCAAGTCCATGCTCGACATGGAGCCCTTTGTCTCTGCCACGAAATAGATGTGTTTCACCTCGCCCTCCTGGAACGCTATCGCCCAGTCGGGCGAATAGTTGCCCACAGGCGTCGGTATGTGGAATCCCTTGGGCAACTTCGCATACACCGCCACTTCCTTTGCCGTGTCTATTTGTCCCACGAACTCGCGTTCTCCCTCGCTGTCGGTAAACACATAGTCCACGATACTTTTCTTGCCTTCAAACGCTCGGTCGATGGTGCCGTGCTTCTCCTGCGTAAAAATGTCGCTGTCGAACTTGCCCTCTATTCTGTTGTAGCTTATGTGCTCAACGATGATAGTGGCTTTCTGCTCCATTATCAGGCGCGTGGTCTTGCGGATAAACTCCTCAGGGTTGGCCTTGAACATGTCAAACTTCGACGGGCGTATCTTCGAGAGTATCGTCGCTACGGTCTTGCGGGTCAAGCGTGTGGCGCGGCTTATCTTGCCCAGCAGGTCGTAGCGCACCGTGCTCACGATGTCCGTCCGCAGTTTCTCTGTGGCTGTCTCCTGCTGGCGCATCATGTCGCCATGCTTCATGTCGTCGAGTGATGTAGTGTCCTTCTGCTCGCCTCGTGTCACCACATAGCTGAGCTGCGTCACCGAGAGTTCGCGGTCGATTGCCGCCACCGCCTTTTCAATGAGTTCCTCGCTATCGAAGCTTACGGTATAGGCATACTTGTGGTTGATGCGTCGCCATAGCTCCTGAAACTCCTTCTTCATGAAGTTGCCGTTGAGTTTGTTCTCCGGCGTTGTCGCTTTGCTGCCGTCGTCAATCATGTTCTTCAGCACGCTCGGGTCGTAGATGCTCTGCACTAGTGTCATCACGGCATTGGTCATGGGCTGCAACTCGTCGTCCAATGGCAGAAGGCTTTCTTCAGCACATGCCTTGCGGAATGTTGTGGTCGCTTCGCCGTCCTTGGTGATATAGCCCTTCATGCGCAACTGGAAATAGATGTCTTGCGCATCGCTCGCCGTGAGGGTGTGTTTCGTTCCATCGTCGAGGGCTACTATCTTGCCGGTGAAGAAGTCCACGTCTGCCTTTGTCGGGCGGTCGTAGAGGTCTTGGCGGATGTCGCGCTGCAGGTCGGCCACGAAGGTGGCGTATCCCTCGCTGGCTATCACGGTCAGTCGGTTCACCTTATGCACTTCCTCGGGCAGGGCGTCGCTGTCCTGCCGCACGCCGTGGCTGTCAACGCAGAGTCGCAGACCACGGCCCACTTCCTGGCGTTTCTGCGCCACGCTGTTCGACTGGCGCAGCGAACATATCTGGAACACGTTGGGGTTGTCCCATCCCTCGCGCAGGGCTGAGTGGGAGAAGATGAAGCGCACTGGTTCGTCGAGACTCAGCAGCCGCTCCTTGTTTTTCAGTATGAGGTCGTAGGCCGACGTGTCGTCGCTCTGGTCGCTGCCGCGCTTCGTGGCGCTGTTTATGGCGTGGCCTTTCTTGTCGATGGAGAAGTAGCCGGCATGTGTGGCGTGGGCTGATATGCTTCCAAGGTAGGACATATAGTCGGGGGCGAACATATTCTGGTTGTTGTTAAGCTCCGCCATATACTCCTGCTCAAATATCTCACCGTAGCGTCCCAGCAGTTGGTTGCCGTCCTCGTCGTACTGGCGGTAGTTGGCCACCTCGTCGATGAAGAAGAGCGACAGGCACTTGATGCCGCGCTTGAAGAGGGCTGCCTCCTTGCGGAAGTGTGCCTTGATGGTCTCGCGTATCTGTATGCATGCCTTGTGGTCGGCGGTGATGTTGCCCTGGATGTCCTTCACGCCGAGCGTCACGCCGTTGCCGAAGACGGCCCTGCCGCGCACAGGGTCGATTTCGGTGAGCACATAGCCATGGTATTGCTCCATCTCGCCCGAGAGGTAATAGAGGTCGTCGCCTTCGCCCAAGTTCTTGTACATGCGCTTGATGTTGCCGCCCTTGCTCTGGCAGTCTATCTCCAGGCGCACCCTAGGAGCCTCGTTTTTCGACAGAAGCACACTGTCGAAATAGATGTAGCTCTCGGTGCCTTTGAGGTTGCGAAGCTCAAAGCCAACCACTTCTATCTTCTTCACCAACTTCTGGTTGTAGGCGTCCAGCGCATCGAGCACATACACGGGGTTGTGGGTCTCACGGTGGGTGGCAGAGTAGTTGAGCGTGAAGAGCGGGTTGAAGCGTGCCAAGGCTGTCTGCGTGGCTGCACCGCCCATCTTCTGCGGTTCGTCCAATATGATAATGGGGCGGTTGGCTGCTATCACGTCGATGGGGCGGCGTGAGCCGAACTCGTCGCGCTTGTCGTAGATGATGCGGGCATACTTGTTCTTGGCTCCCTCCTTCATCGAGGTGTTGAACGCCTGGGTGTTGATTATCATCACGGAGATGTCGGCACTCTGCGAGTAGGCGTCTATCTGGTTGAGGTTGTCGCTGTTGTAGACAAAGTAGCGCGCCTTCTTGCCATACTGCTCCATGAAGTGGTCCTGCGTGATGTCGAAACTCTTCTTCACACCTTCGCGGATGGCGATGCTCGGCACCACTACTATGAACTTGGTCCAGCCGTAGCGTTTGTTCAGCTCAAACATGGTCTTGATGTAGACGTAGGTCTTGCCCGTTCCGGTCTCCATCTCCACGTCGAGCTGGCAGGCACCGAGGCGTTTTGTCACCTCGCTGCTGAGGTGGATGTTGTTCTGCGTCTGTATCTGGTGGATGTTCTTCAGCAGCTCTTCCTCCGAGAGTTGCACCTCGCCGTTGCGGTAGCCGGTTTCAAACTCGCTGAAGCCGATGCCCTTCTGCTCGATGCGCCGTCCGTTGCTGACGACATACACCTTTCCCTGGTCGAGCTTATACTCCAGGAGGCCCTGGTTGGGCTGGCCGTTGAAAATGTCGACGGTGCTGTCCACGGCATCGGTCTGATATTGCTGTATCTTGAATTGCAGTTTCATAGGCTTACAGTATTTTTGTCGTGGTGTTTGGGGCGTAGGTCTTGAATATCTGCTCGAAGTTGGTGGCAGTAGCGTCGTCTGCCATACCGGTGTCGCGCAGCACGGCATACATGGGTTGCATCTTGGCTATGGCTGTAACCACCTCGTCGGTCACTTCGCGGTCGAAGCATGCCACGAGGTAGCCGTCTGCCACACAGTATATTGTCTTGCCGTCCACCACGCGCTCTTCTATCTTGCTGTCGAGGGTTGCGCCAAGCTCCAGCATCACCTGGAACAGGAGGTCTTCGCCCGTGCGGTCGTCCTTCACGTTGTCTACCAACGAGAACAGGTCGCGCTGCTCTGTGTCCTTCGGCGAATAATACACATCCTTCATGTTGCTGCTGTCGAGCTTCAACACACGGAACCCGGTGTCGAGGTGCTGCGTGGTGAGGGGATTGTCAGCCTTTATCTTCTTGCCGGCACGACGGATGCGCTCCTTGCCGATTTCGCAGATGGTCTTGTAGCCAGCTTTGTAGGCTTCGCTCTTCTCATCGGTCTGTTCGGGGAGTTGAACCATGATGAATTTGCGGTTGCCGCCGTCTTCGGCGTTGAGCTGCATAACGGCGTGGGCGGTGGTGGCGGAGCCGGAGAAGAAGTCGAGGATGAGGGAGTCCTTGGCTAAATCACGATTAATAAGGTATATTAGCAATTCTACAGGTTTTGAATAGTCGAATGGTATACTTAATGATTTGAGAAGTTTTGCTGCTTGTGTACTTGAATACTCATCAATTATTCCCATCGGTCGTTGGGTGCGTTCAATAATGTTGCCATCATTATCACATTTCATATACTGTTTTGTATAAATGATCCAAACATTATTAGCATCTTTCTTCATCTCTATGAAGCCTAATGCCTTATTTTTTTCAAACTTTTCTTTTGACCATCTCCAACATGCTTTTTTTCCACCATTATTTTGTAAAGGCGTAACGTAGGACCCGTCCGGACATAATATTTCATAATCCAATGAAGCTGAATATTGAATTGACCCCATACCTAATTTTTGCAAATAATATGGTCCACGTTCATTGACATACTCATCTACCCCTTTATATCTGTCTTGATTCGATATTTGTACTCCTTTAATTTCAACTTTTTCTATATCTTTGGAGAAACAAAGAATATGTTCATTCTTAATTCTAAACAGTTTGGAATCTGAACTTCCTCCACCTTCTTTATTTGCCCATATTAAATCAGCAATGAAATTTGATTCTCCAAAAATTTCATCACAAATTTTTCTAAGGTTATCAACTTCTTTATCATTTATCGAAATAAAAATCACGCCATCCTCAGTCAGCAAGTCCCTTGCCACCTTCAGTCGTGGGTAAATCATGTTCAGCCAATCGGTGTGGAAGCGTCCATTGCTCTCGGTGTTCGTCACCATGCGGTTGCCCTGCTCGTCAAACTGTCCGGAGTTGGCGAGATAGTCGGCTGACGACTGGGCGAAGTCGTCCTCATAAACAAAGTCGTTGCCGGTGTTGTAAGGCGGGTCGATATAAATCATCTTCACCTTATGGAGATAAGTCTCCTTAAGGCATTTCAGCACATCGAGGTTGTCGCCCTCGATATACAGGTTCTGTGTCGTGTCGAAATCCACGCTCTCCTCACGGCAAGGGCGCAGCGTGGCGTTGATGGGCGCATTGGCGGCAAGGACGGCCTTGCGCTTGTCGGGCCATGTGAACTGGTAGCGCTCCTCGTTGCCTTCAACAATCTCGGAAGACAGCAGTTGGCGCAGCTTGTCAAAGTCGATAGCCCGTTTTATTTTACTTTTTCCATCGGGGGGGTATTCTGCGAATCCTCCACAACCTCGGTGATGCACTCCGGGAACAACTCGGCAATCTTTGCGATATTGTCCTGCACCCCGTCAATGGTTTGCATTTTCAATTTGTCCATTATGTTTTCATTTAAGTTTATTGTTTTCCTTCAATTTCACAAGTTGTTGGTGCAACTCAAATTTCTTCTTCGGTTGCCGTTCCTTCGCCACTTTCGCCTCGAGCGCGGCAATCTTTTTCTGCAACGCCTCATGCTCCTTAGTCTGGCAGACTGCCGTGTGGATTTCCTTAGCCCCGGAGGTGATGCTTACGCCAGCCACCTGCCTAACCAAAGCCGAATATACGGCATCCATGTCCTGCCCGTCGAGCTGGAGCGAGAGGTTTTCGGCTGAAGTCCACTCCGTCAGGAAAGTCTTAACGATGTCAAACTGCGAGCAAGCAGCATCGTGCCACTCCTTGTAGTTCGCCAACAGGCAGAAGTCATCATCCTTCTGCAACAGCCATAGCGTGTGGCGCGGCATCATGCGGTCGATGAAGGTCAGCACATCGGCAGGCACAGCCCGCGTTTTCAGTTCCATACGGAACACGGCAATCTCATGCACCGTCTTGCCGTCAGCCACGTTCAATGTGGAAGGCGCAATCTTCGCCGTCCACACGATGCCTGCCACATCGTCTGTGAACCGCTGCTTCAACTTGGCGTTCACCTCCATGTTGCGGTAGAACGCCGCCTTGGGTACTGGTTTGCCCACAAGTGTAGTGTATGGAAATACTATCATATAGTTCACCTTATAATTAAAAACGTTATCAATTCAAAATCATCCAACCCCTTTATCTCTCCTTGCAGAGCGGAGGTCTCGCCCACGGAGAACAGGCTGTCGATGTCGCTTTCTTCCTTCACGCTCACTATGCTGTCGATGGCACGGTGAAGCAAGTCGCTGTACTTGCGCATGTCGCGTCCGTCCTTCGTCTCCTTGTTGAGGGCGGCGCAGAGCGTGCGGTCGTACTCCTGCTTGCCTTTGCACGCATGGCGCATCACGTCGAGCAATTGCTTGGGGTGCAGATGGTCGCAGAGCACTTCGCCGTCGTCGCCAACAAACACCATATAGAACGGATGGAGCAGGTTCTTATGGTCGATGTTCACCGCATTGTTGCGGTTGCGCAGAACAAACATCACTCCAGGCTTTGCCATACTGTCGCTCGCCGCCACGGCACTCATGCCGAAAGGGGCGTGTTCAATGTCGGGATGCTCCTTGATATACGCCAAGAGGTCGAGGCGAAACTCGTTGAGTCCCAAATCCATGATGTTGATGCCGGTGTCCATGTCCTCGATGTCCACAACTTCCTCCTGAAGACGCTTCAACTGGTTGCGACGATATTCGAGGTCGCCCTTCTCGTTGGCAGAAAGTAGGTTGTCATCGCCAGTGGAGGTAAGCACCGTGGCTTTCATTCGGCTCTCCACACGCCCTTTGAGCTTTATGTAGTCGTCAAGCTCAATGTCGGGCCAATAGTTGACGAGCTGTATCACCTTGTTGCGCGAGCCAATACGGTCTATTCGTCCGAAGCGCTGAATGATGCGCACCGGATTCCAGTGGATGTCGTAGTTGATAAGACAGTCGCAGTCCTGTAGGTTCTGTCCCTCGCTGATGCAGTCGGTGGCGATAAGCACATCTATGTCCTCCGTCGCGTCGGGGTAGATGGATGCACGGTCTTTGGAGACGGGAGAGAAGTAGGTGAGTACATTATTGAAGCTCATCGGAAACTTCTTGATGGTGCAACGCCCTTCCGTCGAGCCGGTGACAAGAGCGGTGTTGAGTCCACAGTCGGTCATTATCCTGTCGGCAAGCTCTTTATACAAGTATTCGGCAGTATCGGCAAAGGCTGTGAAGATAAGCACTTTCTTGTTGCCGGCGTTTATGGGATTTTCAAACTTGTGCTTCAAGTCCGCGATAAGCGTCTGCAGTTTGCTGTCGTGCTCGGGCGTGATGTCGGCAAGCATAATCAGCAGCAAGTCGAGTTTCTCTAAATCTGAAGCAAGGTCACGGCGCCAACTGGTGGTGTCCATGTCGGCAAGACTTATCTTCGACTTCTTTGTTGCAAACGGATCGGTGTCGGCATCATTCTCTATATCGTCGGCAAACTCGCTTACGTCTATGCTCTCGTTGCCATGCCGCTTTTCATATTTGTCGATAAGACATATCGTCTCTTTGATGTATTCCTCTATACGCTGCAACGTCAGGCGGAAGGAGTTTACCGAACTCTCAAGACGCTTCAGCAGATTGGTAGCCATGAGCTTGCGCAGTCCCTTTTCACGACCATCGATGGAGATTTTGCCCGGTCCGTCGTAGTCGATGGCATAGTCGGCTTTCGCACTGTCGAAGAGATAGAGCGACGGCGTGTAGATGGCAAGGCAAAGGGTGTTGAGCGTTTCGGCGATGTCCTTGAAGTTGATGGCACTGTCAAGGTCGGTCAGCCTGGGGCGTCGCGAGACGGGTGCCAGGCGTGTGGGGAACTCGCCTATATCCTTGGTGTCGTAATATTTCGTGATGTGGCTCCTGCTGCGTGCAATGGTCACGGCATCGAGCAGTTGGAAGAAGTCGAAGCTCAGATCGTTCAGCAAACGCTCCGTGGTACGTTCTTCGGGAGCGAGCCTCGCCCATCGGTTATATACAGTCTGGGCATTGCGGAAAACATCGTCTATACTCTTGTCTAAATTAAGGGCTTCGTTGATGTTGTCTGCCTTGCCTTCGTAGGCAAGCTGCAACTGGTTTTTAAGGTCGTTGAAACGGTTGTTTACTGGTGTGGCGCTGAGCATCAGCACCTTTGTCTTCACACCGGAGCGGATGACGCGGTTCATCAGTCGCTCATAGCGGTTTTCCTTGCGTGGCTCTTCTTCATCGTTAAATTCCTCGTCATCAACGTTACCGCCATTTCGGAAGTTATGGCTCTCGTCAATAACGATAAGGTCGTAATTACCCCAGTTGATATGTTCCAAATCAAGGCCATTGCTTAAACCACGATCACGCGAGAGGTCGGAATGAAACAGTATGTCATAGCGAAGACGATCGCCTGCGATCGGGTTGTTCTTATAGTTGGCACGGAATGTCTGCCAGTTGTCGTTCAGCTTCTTGGGACAAAGCACAAGCACGCTCTTGTTGCGGTTCTCGTAATACTTGATTACGGCAAGAGCCGTGAATGTCTTACCAAGACCTACGCTGTCGGCAAGGATGCATCCGTTGTATTTCTCCAACTTGTTGATGATGGCAAGGGCTGCATCTTTCTGAAAATTGTAGAGTTTGCTCCATATTACACTTGTCTTGAACCCCGTGCGCTCGTTGGGCAAAACATCTTCTGAGATATCCTCAAGGAACTCATGGAAAATATTGTATAGTGCAATGAAATAAATGTATTCGGGAGAGTTCTCCTGGTAAACTGTCTCAATATACTCCAACACTTTGTTTGTAACATCAGCAAACTTCTCTTCGTTGTCCCATTGCTCATTGAATATCTTCAGGTAGGCTTCTGCCGTCGGTGACGGCAATACATTTACCATTTGGTAAACGCTATTGCCACGCTCACACCCTAATTCAGTTGTGGTAAACTCATTGAATGGCAGATATACATGCTGGCTGTTGTCGGCTACATACAGGAAACCGCCCATGGTGTCGCCTGTGGAATTGCTTTTGAAACACACTTTACGTTTTATCCATTCTGCACACTCCTTTGCTATAGCTTTCTGTGAAAGCTGATTGCGAAGACGGATCTCAAAATCGGTGCCATAAAGATTGCGCTCTCGATTTAGCTTAGGAATAAAAAACTCACGTTTCTCTTTCTTGCCTTTGTCTTTAATGAATGTAGGCGAAGTAAAAATGAAACGGAGTTCCTCGATATTTTCCAACTCTTTCTTCAACGCCTCGAAAGCATATATGGAAAATGAAGCTGCAGCTACACAAATACGACTGCTCGCAGACAACCGCGTTTTCAAGTCGTCTACCACTCGTTCATTTATATTGTTTATTTGTTTAGGGAACTCTATTTCCATAATTTAATTGTTTCTGTAAATTCCACCTTTAATTGACATTATGCACTATCTTGCAAAGGTAGTGTTTTAACGGCATTTAACTAAATTATCTAACTTAAATATTCTAAAATAAAACGTAAATTGTATCACTTAGTACTATTCTGTATTTCCTTTTACTGTTGAAGTATTAAAAATATACTCAATCAGCTTTTTCATTTGATCATTTTTGTGTCTTTTCTGTATACGATTGTAGTTCCTATCTTTGCCCTCAAAAAACCAAGATATGAGCGATTTTCCTTTCATCCCCCCAACATCCGTTGTCACCCTCCCCGGCACCAACAAGGCAGCCGCCTTCACCCCCAAGACCAGTGAAGTCTTTAAGGAGGAGCACAACATCCCCCCTGTTTTCATCTCCGACAAGATGCAATACATCCCATGGGGTGCAGACAACCAAATGCCCTATAACATCATTGACCTCATCGAGTCCGATGAAACTCTCGCCACCTGCCAGATGTTCAACGCCGAGGTCTGCTACGGCAGCGGCTTAGTCTACGACACAAGCTCCGC
>CAKQDG010000076.1 GCA_934219025.1 uncultured Prevotella sp.
TCATCAACAAATAATCAGATTTGCTGTTGAACCAAGCATACAGTAATAATCCCTCTCGTATTTCCACATGAATACGTGAGGGATTTTTTATTGCCAATAAAAGAAATATAACGACAAGACTTTGCATTTCAAATTATAATATGTATTTTTGTACTTAAGATAAAAGATACAAAGATATGGCAAACATCAACAACCGCAAATTGCCAGCTGGCATACAGTCGTTCAAAGTGATCAGAGAGCAAGGTTATCTCTATGTTGACAAGACTGATATAATATGGAACTTGGCGAACAACAGCAACAAATACAACTATCTGAGTCGCCCACGACGTTTCGGCAAATCTTTGCTAGTCGACACATTACAAATGTATCTTGAAGGAAGAAAGGACCTGTTCGAGGGACTGAAGATCATGCCGTTGGAAAAAGAATGGCGGCAGCATCCTGTCATCCGTCTCGACATGAGTCGCGGAGGAGCAAATGCCGAAGCTCTGCGCTCTTATCTGAACCAGTGCTTCAAAGACTACGAAGAGAAATACTCCATAACTCCCGACCCCACTGCTCATCTTGCCGACCGTTTCCACGCCATCATCAAAACCGCCTACAAGCAGACCGGCTTGCAGGTGGCAATACTCATCGACGAATATGACTCACCACTGCAACATTCGTGGCACACTACCGAGCACTACCGATGCACCGAGGTGTATCGCGAGGTGTTTGCCATACTTAAAGCCGACGACGAGTATGAACGGCTAGTCTTTATCACGGGCATCACCAAATTCACACAGATTTCCCTGTTCTCTGTTATGAATAATCTCACCAACATCAGTTTCGAACCAGAATATGCAGCCGTCTGTGGAATCACGGAGCAGGAAATAAAGGACAACTTCAAGCCGGAGTTGGAACGGATGGGAGAAGAGAACGGATGGTCTTTGCAACAGACACACGACAAACTGAAGGACTACTACGACGGCTACCATTTCAGTCGCCGCAACATGGTTGACGTCTACAACCCATACAGCCTTATCAATGCCCTTGCCACCCAAGAACTCAGGAATTATTGGGCTGCATCGGGAGCAACGTCACTTATTCCAAAGTTTGTCGACAACATGGAGCTTCGACTAAAAGACTTCGGGCACTGCCGCATATTGCGAAACATATTGGAAACATCCGATGTAACAGGTGGTGGCGCAGAACTGTTTCTATATCAGTCGGGATATCTGACAATCAAGGAATACGACGAGTTTGGCTATATTCTCGGTTTTCCAAACGAGGAAGTGAAACAAGCCCTCTACGAAACGGTTCTTCCAGCTTTGACATTGCGAAAAGAAAGCGATATACAATCCATACAGGCAAACCTGTATGCACAAATAGGAATGGGACAGGTTGACGATGCTATGAAATCGCTAAAGGCTCTCGTTGCCGACGTGCCATACAGCAACAAAAAATTGGCTTCCATAGACATGGAGGAACGCTATCGCCTCATCATCAGCACGATATTCAACGCCATAGGACTAAAAGTGGAAGTGGAGCACATGCTTGCCACAGGACGAATAGACATGATCGTGCAGACATCCCGATATATCTATGTCATCGAACTGAAACTGCGAAATAACGGCGGTAAAGATGCCGCTATGCAGCAAATCAGCAGCCGTCAATACCTTGAACCTTTCAAGGCAGACAAACGAAAGGTCATAGGACTTGGCATTGAGCTTGACGAAGAAGGAAAAGGACTGTTAAACTGGGGGTTCAACGAAGTATAAACGGGACTTTAAAAAAATAATTTCTTTTTTCGCCTTTTAAACAAAAACAACAATGGCCGCCAATACTTGATATCAACAATTAAAGCATCCCATAATGCGAATGAAAGACTACATCCGCCTTACCGGCATCTCCCGCACCCAGGCATCCATCGAACTGAAGGAATACCGCAGCAGACCGGATGCCAAGATAGACTACATGGGCAAGGGAGCAGGACCCGTGTATGTGAGGAAGAAAAGCATTTGATAAAATTCAACATTGTTCTTCAAAGCCTGAGCTTAAATTAATACTACGGGAAATACTGTTTCAAATATAATCTGCAAGGATTTAAAATACAATACGAGTACTTTTACAAAAAAATCATGTATATTTGCACATGCATGTTGAATACTCAATCAAACAAAAGATATAAAGCTGAAACAATATTTAGCTGTGAATTTCCTAAAAAATTATCATATGAACAAGCAACAACTCGCAAATAAAATATGGGCATCTGCTAATAAGATGCGTTCCAAGATAGAGGCTAATGAATATAAGGATTATATCCTTGGATTCATTTTCTATAAGTTCCTTTCAGAGCAAGAGGTAAGACTTGCTAAGGATACTGATTTTACAGATGCTGATTTACACCAACTCAAAGAGGAGGATGGGGAAATAGTCAAGTGGGTGCAGAGTAAATTAGGCTATTTCATAGCATACGATAATCTTTATTCTACATGGATGGATAAGGATTTTGACTTTCAAATAGTTAATGTTCGTGATGCCTTATCTGCTTTTACACGATTGATATCGCCAACCCACAAGAAAGTTTTCTCTGGCATATTTGACACCTTGCAAACAGGTTTGAAGAAGTTAGGAACTTCCGATGCAGAACAGACTCGTGCAGTGAGCGACCTTCTGTCTTTGATTAAAGATATACCAATGAACGGAAAGCAAGACTACGATGTGCTTGGTTTCATTTATGAGTATCTCATTAGTCAGTTTGCAGCCAATGCTGGTAAGAAAGCTGGTGAGTTCTATACTCCCCATGAGGTTTCTTTGCTGATGTCTGAGATAGTGGCTTACCATCTTCAGGACCGTTCTCAGATAGAAATTTATGATCCGACAAGTGGCTCTGGTTCTCTTCTTATCAATATAGGTAAGTCGGTGGCTCGTCATATCCAACAAGATAACTGCATCAAGTATTATGCGCAAGAGTTAAAACAGAACACTTACAACCTTACTCGTATGAATCTTGTCATGCGTGGCATTGTTCCTGACAATATTATTGCTAGGAATGGAGATACATTAAAGGATGATTGGCCTTATTTTGACGAGAATGATAAAGAGAACACTTACCATCCTCTACATGTAGATGCTGTTGTTAGTAATCCGCCATATTCACAGAGTTGGACTCCACCACGTAAGTCGAAGAATGGAGAAATGGGAGAGGTTGACCCGCGATTTGATGACTATGGCATTGCTCCAAAAGGCAAAGCGGACTATGCCTTCTTGCTTCATGACTTGTATCATTTGAAGACAGATGGTATAATGACAATCGTATTACCTCATGGTGTTCTTTTCCGTGGAGATGCTGGTGATGGAACAGAGGAGAATACTGGTGATGGCTCTGAGGGCAGCATACGCAGGCAGTTGATAGAAAATGATAACATTGAGGCAATCATTGGTTTGCCAGCCGATATATTCTTTGGTACAGGCATCCCTACCATAGTTATGGTGTTGCGTAAGTCTCGCCCTACGAGTGATATACTTATCATTGATGCTTCCAAGGGATGTAAAAAAGAAGGTAAGAAGAACAAATTGCGTGCTTCCGACATCAAGCGTATTGTGGATACTTACATCTCCAAGAAAGAAGAACCAAAGTTCTCCCGATTGGTTTCTAAGGACGAGATTCGTGCCAATGGATATAACCTCAATATTCCTCGATATGTCAATTCTTCGGATGATGTGGAAACTTGGGATTTGTATGCTACTATGTTTGGTGGTGTGCCAAAGACAGAACTTGCTGCGATGGATGAGTATTGGGATGCTTTTGCTGGCTTAAAGAACTCTCTTTTCAAAATGACCGAAACTCCACAGACAGAGTTTAAGGTAACTGATATTCGTGGGACGGTAGAAAATCATCCTTCAGTGCTTGGCTTCAAGAATTTGTTTTCAGAAAAGTTTGGTGGCTTTAGCGAAATGTTACATCATCGTTTGCTCGACAATATGCAGTCTCTGAATATTGCCGCTGAGGAGGATGCCATTACTTCGTATATATTCAAGCAGTTGGAGCAAATG
Source organism: uncultured Prevotella sp. (assembly GCA_934219025.1). Taxonomy (GTDB): domain Bacteria; phylum Bacteroidota; class Bacteroidia; order Bacteroidales; family Bacteroidaceae; genus Prevotella. The sequence goes on from CAKQDG010000076.1 coordinate 4,036, forward strand.
CCACTTGTTGACCGCTTTGAGGCTTATCAATTATTTGCAGACAAATGGCAAACCATTTCGCAGGATTTAGAAATTATCCAGTCGGAAGGATTTGAGGCAACTCGTGTGGTGGATGCCAATTTGGTTGTCAAGAAGAAGGATGATAAGGAATACGAGGTGCAAGATGGTTGGATAGGACGTATCTTACCATTTGAACTTGTGCAGACTGCATTCTTGAAATCAGAATGGCAGGCTCTTCGTAATAAGGAAGAGCGACTTGAGATTGTTGGCTCGGAGACGGAAGAAACATTGGGTGAGTTGGCTGATGATGAGCGTGATGGCATAACCAATGATGATGGTGTGCTCGACAAAAAAGCTCTTGAAGCTAAACTTGCCGAGGCTTTGGAAGACGTGGAAACTCCTGAGATAATTACGCTCAATGAATATCTCTTGCTCTCAAAGAAGAAAGATAAGTTGGCTTTTATTGCAGCGCATAACGAGATAAGTTGGGAGAGTGTAGCTGCAGGTAAGGATGGAACATACGGAAAGGCAGCTGTCAATACGCTCATCAGCCATTATCGTGCAGGTTTTGATTTTCCAGAAAACTCTTATGAGGCAAATCTGATAAAAATTAGCCGCTTGTTGAATGAGACTAAGGTTTTGAAGTCTGAGATAAAGAATGATGCCGTGGCATTGCATGAACATACCAAGGATACGATTGAGCAAGAGTTGTCTGACGAAGATGTTATGTCTTTATTATCCATCAAGTGGATAGAAAGTCTTTGTGCCCATTTGACAACGTTGCCTCAGACTATCATAGATGAGTTTATTGGCAAGCTTGTTGCTTTACAGAAGAAGTATGCCACTACGCTTGTGGATTTGGAGCATGATATTCACGATGCTTCCATACAGCTTGCTGATATGATAGATGAGTTGACTGGTAATGAATTTGATATGGCTGCATTGCAGGAGTTTAAGAAAGTTTTAGTAAATTCATAAGGAGGAATGGCTATGGATAAAAATAAGAAAGTTCCAGAAATAAGATTTAAGGGATTTGAAGGTATATGGGAAGAGATACCTCTTAGTGAATATCTCAGTGTATCCAATGAAAAGAATGCCTTAAACGCATATAATAAATATGACATATATTCTGTATCAAGAGAATATGGTGTGGTAAATCAAATAGAATATCAAGGCAAGTCTTTTGCTGGTGCGTCTTTGACTGGCTATGGCGTAGTTCATACTTGGGATGTGGTTTATACCAAATCTCCGTTGAAGTTGCAACCTTATGGTATAATCAAAACAAATAAGTCGCAAGACGGAATAGTTTCTGCTCTATATGGAGTCTTTACTCCTAATGATAAAGTTGATTCGAGTTTTGTACAAACGTATTTTGAACTTGACCAAAGACTGAATGACTATTTGCGTCCTTTGGTTAATAAGGGAGCAAAAAATACATTATTGATAAGTGACGAAGATGCGGTAAAAGGAAAAGTCGTATTTCCGAAGAAAGATGAACAAGAGAAATTAGTCAAAATGTTCAATACCCTTGATTCTCTTATCCGCAAACTTGAACAGAAGTTAGATAAGTTACGCAATATCAAGCAATCGCTTCTCAATCAGATGTTTGTAAATGTTAATAGGGGGGGGTACGCGCCGCTAATTAGATTTAAAGAGTATGATGATAAGTGGACTATGTTGACATTAAATGATATATCTGAAAGAGTGACGAGGAAGAATTCTAATAATGAATCCTCCTTGCCTCTAACAATTTCTGCTCAGTATGGGTTGGTAAACCAAAACGATTTTTTCAACAGTCGTATAGCGAGTAAAGATGTTTCTGGATATTATTTGATCAAACAGGGGGAGTTTGCTTATAATAAAAGTACTTCTGATGGTTATCCTGTTGGTGCTGTTAAAAGATTAGACAAATATGATATGGGAGTCCTTTCTACTTTATATATAATATTTGCATTGAATAAAAACAAAATGAATAGCGACTTCTTATCTGCTTTCTTTGAGACGGATAAATGGTATGAGCACATAAGTCAACGTGCAGCAGAAGGTGCAAGAAACCATGGGTTGTTAAATATATCGTCAGAAGACTTTTTAGACTTAAAAATCTTTGCGCCAAAATCTAAAAATGAGCAAGCCTTGGTTGCTGAGTATGTTTCGGCATTGGATAGGCTCGTAGGAGGAACTTCTACCAAGCTTACCAAACTCCGTACAATGAAGCAATCATTGCTTCAAAAAATGTTTGTATAACGAGTAAAAATTAAAACGATATGGGATTCGACAAAGAACAAGATTTTGAGGATGCCCTCATCAAATTGTTGAAGGAAAATGGATGGTCAGGCAAGATGTTAAACTATCCAACGGAAGAACAGCTCGTTCAGAACTGGGCTGATATTCTCTTTAACAACAATAAGGGGATAGACCGCCTCAATGGTCAGCCATTGACTAAGGGAGAAATGCAGCAACTTCTTGATAAGGTAAAGGAGTTGCGTACTCCACTTGCGCTCAATGGTTTCATCAATGGCAAGTCGGTTACCATTACTCGTGACAATCCCGCTGACCAGTTGCACTTTGGTAAGGATATATCGCTTACTATCTATAATCGTTTAGAGATAGCAAGTGGAAGAAGTTTCTATCAGATAGCTCGCCAACCTAAGTTTGAGCATCATTCTAACATTCTGCCTAAACGTAGAGGTGATTTGGTTTTGCTTATCAATGGTATGCCTGTTATACACGTAGAGTTGAAAAGCAGCAAGGTGCCAGCCATGCACGCAGTCAATCAAATAACTGAGAAATATATCCCTGAAGGTGTATTTACAGACAGCATCTTTTCTTTGGTTCAGATATTTGTGGCAATGAACCCTGAGGAAATGATGTATTTTGCTAATCCTGGTATTGACGTAAAGTTTAACAAAGCCTTTTGTTTCCATTGGGCTGATGCTAATAATAACCCAATTAATGATTGGAGACAGATAGCATCTACTTTTCTTTCTATCCCGATGGCGCACATGCTCATTGGTTTCTATACGGTTGCTGATCAAGCTGATGGTGTGCTGAAAGTGTTGCGAAGCTATCAGTATTATGCAGCCAGCAAGATTAGTTCCATTGTTGCAAAATGGGATTGGAAGAGTACGGAACAGAAAGGTGGTTATATCTGGCATACTACAGGAAGCGGGAAAACTATGACCAGTTTTAAGTCTGCTCAGTTAATCGCCCAATCAGGGGATGCCGACAAAGTGATATTCCTTGTAGATAGAATAGAACTGGGAACACAGTCCTTGGATGAATACCGCTCTTTTGCAGATTCCGTGGATGATGTTCAAGCTACAGAAAATACAAATATATTGATAGCTAAGTTGCGTGATGACGATTCTAAGAAGAACCGTCTCATAGTAACTTCTATACAAAAGATGAGTAAGGTAAATGCAGTGGAGTTTCCAAAGAAAAAAGCCGATATAGAGAAAATTGCAGCCAAGCGAGTAGTATTCATTATAGATGAATGCCATCGTTCTACCTTTGGTGATATGCTTATTGACATTAAGCGAACTTTTTCTCATGCAGTTTTCTTCGGTTTTACGGGTACTCCTATCAATGATGAAAATCAAAAGAAGTCGAATACCACGCAAACTATCTTCGGCGAAAGATTGCATACTTATTCCATTGCTAATGGTATCATAGATAAGAATGTATTAGGTTTTTACCCATATATGTGTCCTACATACAAGGATAAAACCTTGCGCCGTTGTGTGGCTTTGGAAAAAGCAAAGGCACTGACGGAAGAGGAAGCCTTGGCTGATGAGGCTAAAAAAGAAGTATATCTGTACTATATGAATCCAAACAAGGTGGCTATGGCAGGAACAACGCAGCCTGATGGTTCATATATAAGAGGTATTGAGGATTTCATACCCATGTCACAATACAATTGCGACAAACACCATCTGAGTGTCGTGGAAGACATCAAGGAAAACTGGGTTACACTTAGTTTGAATAATAAGTTTCATGCCTTGCTTGCTACGGAAAGCATTCCTGAGGCTATTGCCTATTATAGGTTATTGCGCAAGGAAATGCCGACTCTGAAAGTAACAGCTCTTTTTGACCCAAACATTGATAATACAGGTGGACAGCAGTTTAAGGAAGAAGGACTTATTGAGGTTTTGAAAGGGTACAAGGAACAGTTTGGCAAAGAATATACAATGTCAACTCATGCTTCGTTCAAAAAAGACGTAGCTTTGCGCCTTGCTCATAAGAAACCTTATAATGGAAAGGATTTTGTAGAGGATAAGCAAATCAATCTTCTTATCGTGGTGAACCAAATGCTTACAGGTTTTGACTCTAAGTGGATCAATACGCTCTATGTGGATAAGTTGATGGAATATGAGAATATCATTCAGGCTTTTAGCCGAACTAACCGTTTGTTTGGACCAGACAAGCCTTTTGGGGTGATACGCTATTATCGTAAACCTCATACGATGAAGCAAAATATAGACAAGGCTGTGGCAATGTATTCAGACAACAAGCCTCTGAAACTCTTTGCAGATCCATTGACTCATAATTTGCAGCAGATGAATAGTATCTATACTGAAATAGAGTATCTGTTTATTCATGCTGGTGTCAATAACTTTGAGAAATTACCAGAATTGGTTGCTGATAGAAATCGTTTTGTAAAACTTTTCAATCAACTAAATAAGCATTTGGAAGCAGCTCGCATACAAGGCTTTACTTGGGAAAAGTCTCATTATCACCTCAAACAACCACAGGGAGGTTATGTGGATATAGATATGTTGATAGATGAGGAGGCTTATAAAATGTTGCTGAAACGATACCAAGAGCTGCTTCCTTCTAGTGCTGGAGGTGGTAGCGTGGAAGAACCACCATACGACATAGAGACTTATCTTACGGAAATAGATACAGGACAGATAGATGCAGACTATATCAATGAGCGCTTTGAGGTCTATCTGAAGTTAATCCATAAGGGCAATGCTTCGGAAGAGGAACGACAGAAGGTGATGCAGGAACTACACAAGTCGTTTGCCTTGTTGTCGCAAGAAGAGCAGAAGTTTGCCAACATATTCTTGCATGATGTGGAAAGTGGGGATGCTGTACTTGATAAGGGTAAGGGATTTCACGACTATGTGGTAGAGTATATGAATCAAGCCAAGAATACAAAACTGCATCAAGTGGCAGAACTATTCGGCATCAATGAACAATTGCTAAAGGAGATTATGTCTTCTGCTGTCACACCAGACAATTTGAACTCATATAACCGTTTCTCAAAATTGACAGCAACGATAGATAAGGAGAAGGCAAAGTTATTCTTCGAGAGAACGGAGGGAGTAAAGCTGTTGCCGTTCAGAATAAAACCAAAAGCGGAGTTGTTCTTGCAAGACTTTATATTGAGCAATGGAAATATGGATATTCCTGAATTTGGCCGCAAGCTGACAGACATAAACGATGATGCCAATGTCGTGGAGTTTGCAGATACCTTAATGACAATGCACAATGGCATATCTGTGCTTCTTTTGGAAAAAGAATGTATAGAACGGTTCGGAGAAAAATATTCAGCAATGTCTATATCTGATTGGTTCAAGGTGATATTTTCCTATATGAAAGACAAGACACATAAATATGATTTGAAACAGGACGATATTGTATATTGGAATGTTGCAGAAGATAGAAAGAAATGAACAAAATTAATAACATAAACGAAATTCTTTCTGAAGGTGAGCGTGTCACCTTAGAATGTAAGAAAGCGACCAAGAGCGTGCCTAATTCGCTTTGGGACACATACTCCGCTTTCGCCAATACCTATGGGGGTACAATTCTCTTGGGTGTGGTGGAACACATGAACGAAAACGACAATGCCAAGCGGTTTGAAATAGTTGGCGTTGAGGATGCCGACAAAATTCGAAAGGACTTGTGGAATACGGTAAATAGTAGAGAAAAGGTAAATATTAATCTTCTGTATGACGATGATATTCAGACTATAGATATTGATGGAAAGAAGGTTATTGCCATCAATGTGCCTCGTGCTGATTATACAGTTCGGCCAATATATATCAATAACAATCTGTCAAGAGGTACTTTCAAACGCAACCATGAAGGTGACTATCATTGCACAGAACAAGAGTTAAAGATGATGCTCCGTGATGCCAATGAAGCTGGCAATGATGGCTTGCTTTTGGAATACTACACTATGGACGATATTGACATTCCAACATTAGAACGATTCCGTCAGATGTTTCAGAACTTACATCCAGAGCACCAATGGAACTCAGCAGAACACAAGGAGTTTCTAACAAATTTTGGCGGCTATACACGAGACCGAAGAACTGGTAAGGAAGGACTGACTATGGCAGGACTTTTGATGTTTGGCAAGGGGCTTCCTGTTCGTGAGCGTTTTGACAATCTACGAATGGACTATATCGACAAGTCTAATCTGATAGGAGACCAACGTTACAGCGACCGTCTGACATATGATGGCACGTGGGAAAATAACTTGTTCAACTTCATTCGTATGGTCATTCCAAAACTGACACGTGACTTGCCTCACCCTTTCAGTATGGATGGTGTAATTCGGAGAGATGACACTCTCCAGGCCAAGGCTGTACGTGAAGCCGTTACAAACATGGTTATCCACTCTGATTTTATGGTGAATGGTGTGTTGAAAGTTGAGAAATATGATGACTGCTTTGTATTGACTAACCCTGGACTTCTGAAACTGCCTATTGAACAGATTTACAAAGGTGGAGAGTCTAAAGCACGTAATCAGCGCATGCAAAATATGTTCCGTATGATAGGATATGGCGAGAACCTTGGTTCTGGCTTTCCTCTCATTTTAAATGCTTGGAATGAAAAGCACTGGCTCAAGCCGGAATTATTGGAGCAACTAGAATTATTGCAAGTAAAACTGACTTTGCATATTCAGAATGAGCCGATAAATGAGCCGATAAATGAGCCGATAAATGAGCCTCTATCCAATCGGCAAATTGCCATAATTAAGGCTATTAAGGAGCAACCTTCCATTACAAGGGATGAATTGGCTAAAAAGGTTGGGGTGTCCCTTGCTACTTTAAAAAGAGAAATAACAATTTTGCGAAAGAAATGTTATATCGGTCGTGATGGTAGCAACAAAAATGGTCGGTGGCTGCTTTTAAAAGATAATTCTCAATAATCCCAATTAAGAAGCTGAATGATTACAAACCGCGACGAAATGCGTCATTGTATATATAATATAAATAATGTAGCGAAGCAATAAGGATAATCAAATAATTCAACTATAAATAAATTATGAACAGTAAAAAATTATTGTTGGCTGCACTTGCCGTTGCGGCAGGCTCGCAGGCGGTACACGCACAGTACCCGGTAATTACAAAGGAGGCGAAGGAAAAAATCG
>CAKQDG010000077.1 GCA_934219025.1 uncultured Prevotella sp.
TCGGATAATCGCTTCCGCAAAGTCCGTAGACTTCGATATTCTGACACTGAATCTCTACAGTCTGTCCGGCACCCTGGCTCTCCACGAGTTCGCCGGTAGCACTGATACATGCTCCGGTGGTAATCTGCTTGAGCATCTCGGCGTCAAACTTTGTCGGGTCTACGACCACCTGTATATTCTTGATAGTAGAACCGTCGTTAAGGGCGATAAAGTCTACCGCCTTGCTGCTACGATGAGTTCTTACCCATCCCTTCACATTAACCGTTGCGCCGAAGTCAGTACTTTTCAGCGCGTCGACAACTTTTGTTCTTTTCATATTGTGTTGTTATTATGATTATTCTTTGTAAAAGATTTCTGGGAGAACTGGGAGGACTAAGACAACTTAGAACTCTTGGTTCTCCCAGAACATACATCTGTCTGATTTGTTATTCAAAAGCTCCCATGCGCAGCATGTCTACTTCCTTCTCTGTGAGGAAGCGCCAGTCGCCACGACGCAGGTTTTTCTTTGTGAGTCCGGCAAACTGCACGCGATCGAGTTTTACCACGCGGTATCCAAGGCTCTCGAAAATACGGCGCACGATACGGTTTCGTCCGCTGTGAATCTCGATACCCACCTGGCTCTTGTCAGTTGGGTGAGCATACTCGATAGCATCAGCATGCACTTCTCCATCCTCGAGAGTTATACCCTCGGCAATCTGCTGCATGTCGTGAGCAGTAACGTTCTTGTCGAGATATACGTGGTAAACCTTCTTCTTGAGGAATTTCGGGTGAGTGAGCTTGCTGGCAAGGTCGCCGTCGTTTGTAAGCAGCAATACACCTGTGGTGTTGCGGTCGAGGCGTCCCACCGGATAGATACGCTCCGGACAAACATTCTTGACGAGGTCCATAACAGTCTTGCGCTGCTGTGGGTCGTCGCTTGTGGTAACATAGTCCTTCGGTTTGTTGAGAAGCACATAAACTTTCTTCTCGAGATTTACCGGCTGGTCATGGAACTTGATTTCGTCGGTGCGTTTCACCTTTGTTCCGAGCTCAGTAACCACTGTTCCGTTTACGCTCACCACTCCTGCCTGGATATACTGGTCGGCCTCACGACGGCTGCACACTCCGGCATTTGCAAGGAACTTGTTCAGACGAACCGGTGCATCCGGATCTATATTGTTCTCTTTATATTCTATACGTTTCTTGAGACTGTATTTTGCATTTGGATCATAGTCAGCCGTGCGTGGGCGATAGCCACCCTGACGGTTGCCGTAGCCCTGATTGCCGTAGCCACTCTGACGCTGCTGACCGTAGCCACCGCGGTTGTTGTAGCCGCCCTGACGCTGCTGGCCGTAGCCACCCTGACGCTGCTGGCCATAGCCACCGCGGTTGTTGTAGCCACTCTGATTGCCGTAGCCACCCTGATTGCCATAGCCGCTCTGACGCTGCTGACCGTAGCCGCCGCGGTTGTTGTAGCCGCCTTGACGCTGCTGACCATAGCCGCCCTGACGCTGCTGGCCGTAGCCTCCACGGTTGTTGTTGTAGCCATTTGTCCGTGGCTGGTAGCCGCCGGTGTCGCCATTGCTGTTGTAGCGTGGGCGATAGCCGCCGGTGCGGTGTTGTGCGCCATCCTGCTGCAGTCCAGCCCCGAAACCTTCCGGGCGGAACCCGCCTTCGTTATTGTCGTAGCTTCTGTTTGAGCTGTATGCGCGCTGTGCGTTTATACGTGGGCGCATAGGACGCCCGTTGCTGTGGTAGTTTCCACTTTGATAGTCGTTCGAGCGATAGCCCTCACGGCCACTCTCGTTTCCCTGTGCGGATGAGTTTTCCGCATTCTTGTTCTCGAAATCTTCTGCCATATTAATTTAATAGTTGATTGTTAATGATAGCCTCACGGCCGATGAATATTGTTTATTTTTATATTGTAAGAAATTAAAAACCTATTATTTTTCAATCTCCAAACCTTTCAATTTTTCAATCTTTCAATCTTTCAAATTCCAGTGTAAGAGTGTGGCGTTATAGCCATGAGTTCGGCCTTCACGCTGTCGCTCACGTTGAGTTCCTTGATAAACTCGTGAATTGTTTCTTCTGTCATTTTCTTGTTGGTGCGTGTCAGAGCCTTGAGTGCTTCATACGGATGCGGATAAGCCTCGCGGCGCAGAATGGTCTGGATGGCCTCAGCCACAACAGCCCATGTGTTGTCGAGGTCGGCATTTATCTTGTTCTCGTTGAGGATGAGCTTGCGCAGTCCCTTCAGGGTGCTCTGTATTGCAATCATACCGTGTCCCATCGGCACGCCCACGTTGCGCAGCACGGTAGAGTCAGTAAGGTCGCGCTGCAGGCGGCTCACGGGCAGTTTCTGTGCCAGGAACTGCAGTATGGCATTTGCCATTCCCATGTTGCCCTCGCTGTTTTCAAAGTCAATCGGGTTCACTTTGTGTGGCATTGCGCTTGAGCCCACTTCGCCGGCTTTGATTTTCTGCTTGAAGTATTCCATTGAGATATACATCCAGAAGTCGCGGTCGAGGTCGATGATTATCGTGTTGATGCGGCGCATAGCGTCGAACACTGCTCCCAGGCAGTCGTAGTTGCTTATCTGTGTGGTGTACTGCTCGCGCTCGAGTCCGAGTTTCTGACTAACGAACTTGTTTCCGAACTCGCGCCAGTCGTATTCGGGATATGCCACGTGGTGTGCGTTGAAGTTTCCTGTCGCACCGCCAAACTTGGCGGTCATCGGGCATGCCTTGAGCATTTCTATCTGCTTGTTGAGACGGTATACGAACACCATTATCTCCTTGCCCAGTCGTGTGGGCGATGCCGGCTGTCCGTGTGTCTTGGCAAGCATCGGCACGTCTTTCCACTCGTCGGCATAAGTCTGCAACTGGTCCACGAGTTCCTGCAGCTGCGGGATATACACCTCGTTGAGCGCGTCCTTGATAGAGAGTGGCACCGAGGTATTGTTGATATCCTGCGATGTAAGTCCGAAGTGGATAAACTCCTTGTACTTCTCGAAGTCGCCGATTTTGTCGAGCTGTTCCTTTATATAATATTCCACGGCCTTTACGTCGTGGTTTGTTACTTTTTCAATTTCCTTCACCCTTGCGGCACCCTCTTCCGTGAAATTGCGGTAGATATCACGCAGCGGCTCGAAGTGAGCATGGTCGAAATCTGCGAGCTGCGGCAACGGCAGTTCACACAATGTGATGAAATACTCTATTTCAACGCGTATGCGGTATTTTATCAGTGCATACTCCGAGAAATAATGTGCCAACTTTTCGGTTTTCCCCCTGTAGCGTCCGTCGATAGGCGAGACGGCTGTCAAAACATCAAGATTCATAATTGAATTTATAATACGTATTATGCGTGCAAAAGTAATAAAATTTATTGGAATATATATACTAATAGGTAAGAATATTATATATTAAAAAATCATAAGACAGTAAATATGAGAAAAATCCAAGTCCAAGACATAAATCACACAGACTAAAACCACGTCAAGCAAAATATCACATTTATTAATACTTCGAGCCGTGTGATTTAACACTTCGATTTTCTCATTCCCGTTTGTCAATCGTATACAACCCTACAAAAGCACAAGAACAGAAAGGAGCAAAAAGTATCTGATGCAACCAAACAATAGACAAATCCACTGATTTCACCAATTTTCCAGAGCTTAAATGCCATTTTTTCAGCAACACAAAACACCTTTCGCAAGGAGCAAAGCAATGCTTTGCTCTTGACAAAGCATTGCTTCTCCCCAAAAGAAGAATACCTAAAAGAAGCTTTTTACGCATAAACACCACAAATCCAATACATTACGCAAAACCATCAAAATCCGCGAATTTCAGCCAAATTTTCATTTTCCACAGAACAAAGCCACTATTGAGCGGCGCAAAAACTTTGTTTTTAACATTTCAATATTAAAAAGATTTAAATATCAAAGAAGAAAGTACCATACAGACGCCTGACACTACTCGGCATGGGAACAGAAAATGCATTATTTTAAGACAAATGTTGGCATAATTTGAAAAAAGTTTGTAACTTTGCAACCCGAATTGTAAAAAAGGTAAGCCGCCGACGGTTACACCTTATTTTATATATAAAGAAAAAAATGAGCAGCTTGGAGTCTTTAAAGATAGACCTGAAAAGTCTGGATACAGACGAACTGAACACAACCTGCAGCCTTGACAACAACTTTTTCAAGGCAGCCGAAAGCGACGAAGTGAAGGGCGGCAACGTGCAGCTCTCGATTTCGGCGCACAAATCCGTTTCAGGCCTTTATGAAATAAACTTCCACGCCAAGGGAACGGTGGTCGTGCCGTGCGACCTGTGTCTCGACGATATGGACCAGCCGATAGAGACCGACAACACACTGCTCGCAAAATTAGGAGAAGAATACTCAGAAGACGACGACATCGTGACCGTGGACAAGGACGACGCAATCCTCGACACGTCATGGTTCGTATATGAATCCATAGCCCTCAGCATCCCCATTAAGCACGAGCATGCACCTGGAAAATGCGATCCTGCGATGATTAAGGCTCTTGAAGAGCACTCAGCTACCCGAAGTAGTGATGAGGACGAGGAACAGGCAGTGGATCCAAGATGGAGTGAATTAGAAAAGTTAAAATCAATAATTAAAGATTAAAAGAAAATGGCACATCCTAAAAGAAGACAGTCAAAGACTCGTACACTTAAAAGAAGAACTCATGATAAGGCAGTAGCTCCTACACTGGCAGTATGCCCCAACTGTGGCGCTTACTACGTTTACCACACTGTATGCCCAACTTGCGGCTACTACAGAGGAAAAGTTGCTATCGTAAAGGAGACAGCTGAATAATTTTGGTCATGGAGAAGATTAACGCTGTAATCACAGGTATCGGAGGATACGTTCCCGACTATGTGCTCAACAACGCTGAGCTGTCGAGAATGGTAGACACCAACGATGAGTGGATTATGACGCGTGTCGGAATAAAAGAGCGCCGAATCCTCACCGAAGAGGGTCTCGGCACATCTTATATGGCACGCAAGGCAGCAAAACAGCTTCTGAAGAAGACCGGAGTTGACCCTGACACCATCGACGCACTGATCGTGGCTACAAGTACGGCCGACTACAAGTTCCCGTCTACTGCCTCTATCGTGCTGGGCAAGCTCGGACTGAAAAACGCATTCGCGTTTGACATGTGGTCGGCTTGCTGCGGATTCCTCTACACGCTCGACACTGCCGCATCCATGATTCAGAGCGGCAGATGCAAGAAAATCATCGTAATCGGTGCCGACAAGATGTCGTCGGTGGTAGACTATACCGACCGCAGCACTTGCGCCCTGTTCGGCGACGGCGCAGCAGCCGTGCTCGTTGAGGGAACAACCGAAGACGTTGGTCTGAAGGATTCGTATTTCCGCACCGACGGACAGGGACTGCCGTTCCTGCACACCAAGGCAGGCGGCTCCGTTTGCCCTGCATCCCACTTCACAGTGGACCACCGTCTGCACTACCTCTACCAGGAGGGACGCACCGTGTTCCGCTATGCAGTTACAAGCATGAGCAACGACTGCGCACTCATCGCAGAGCGCAACAACCTGAACAAGGACAACATCCGCTTCGTTGTGCCACACCAGGCAAACATCCGCATCATCGAGGCCGTGGCCAAGCGACTCGAACTGCCGATGGACCAGGTGATGGTAAACATCGAGCACTTCGGAAACACTTCTGCCGCAACTATCCCATTGGCTCTTTGGGAGTATGAGAACAAGCTGAAGAAGGGTGACAACCTGATTTTCACTGCTTTCGGAGCAGGCTTCGTTCACGGAGCATCCTACTACAAGTGGGGCTACGACGGCGACAAAGTGGAACAGGCAAAATAAGCAAGTATCATTTCATCAGATACTATCCCAAAAGCGCATCTGCAATGAGTAAAAGTCATACAGATGCGCTTTTTTAGGTTAAAACCGACTAAAATATTTGTAAGTAAAAGAAGAAATATATAACTTTACAACCCAAATAAACATTCTGATGAGAACACTTGACGAATATATTGCCATCCTCCGGAAGTATGCAGACGAAAAGTCTGGTATCTACGGAATAAAGAAAATAGGGATTTTCGGTTCTGTAGCAAGAAATGAGCAAACCGAAAACAGCGACATTGACGTGTGTGTTGAAATGCTGAAACCAGATTTGTTCTATATGGTACACATAAAGGATGAACTGCAAGAACTTTTTGGCATGTCTGTCGACATTGTTCGAATAAGAAAGAACATGAACCCTATGCTCTTGAAGCAAATAAAGAAAGATGGCATATATGCGTGACAAAGAAATATTGATGTACACTCTTAAGAAAATAAGGGAAACAATTCTGAGAATTATCAGTAATTCAGAAAAAATAGATTCAGCCGACTATTATCTGTTGTCGCCAGCCGGAATGGAAAGGCTTGAAAGCACATGTATGCTCCTGTTGGCAATCGGGGAAAGCATTAAGGGCGTAGATAAAATGACAAACAAAAAATTGTTGTGCAATTATCCAGAAACAGACTGGAAAGGGGCAATGGGAATAAGAGACATTATTGCACATCATTATTTCGATATAGACGAAAGCATTGTATACAGCGTTGTAAAGGATAAACTTCCGGGTATGCTGAAAACAATAAACAGAATAATTGAAGATATAAAAGAACAAAACAGCAAATGCACAAGGCAGGATTCGTGAATATCGTGGGAAACCCGAACGTGGGAAAATCCACACTGATGAACCAACTGGTGGGCGAGCGCATCAGCATCGCCACATTCAAGGCGCAAACCACCAGACACCGTATAATGGGCATCGTAAATACCGACGAGGCACAGATTGTATTTTCTGACACACCGGGTGTGCTCAAGCCTAACTACAAATTGCAGGAGTCTATGCTCGCCTTCTCAGAGTCGGCGCTGACAGACGCCGACGTGTTGCTCTATGTTACCGACGTAGTGGAGAACCCGGAAAAAAACATGGAATTTCTGGAGAAGGTGCAGAAAATGACAATCCCCGTAATCCTGCTTATAAACAAGATTGACCAGAGCGACCAGAAGACGCTCGGCTCTCTCGTAACAAAATGGCATGCCCTTCTGCCCAACGCCGAAATCTTGCCACTGTCGGCAAAAAACAAGTTCGGTGTGGACATGCTGCTCAAACGCATAAAGGAACTGCTGCCAGATTCCCCACCCTATTTCGACAAGGAACAGCTGACCGACAAACCGGCACGCTTCTTCGTGAGCGAGATTATCCGCGAGAAAATCCTGCTCTACTACGACAAGGAGATTCCATATTCTGTAGAAGTGGCAGTGCAGTCGTTTAAGGAAGACGAAAAACATATACACATCCACGCCGTGATTTATGTGGAGCGCGACTCTCAAAAGGGCATCATCATAGGGCATCAGGGAGTGGCACTCAAAAAACTCGGGTCGGAGGCAAGAAAATCCCTCGAAAGATTCTTCGGCAAAAAAATATATCTGGAACTCTTCGTGAAAGTGGACAAAGACTGGAGAAGCTCTAAACGGGAGCTCGACAACTTTGGGTATAACCCGGAGTAAGAAAAAAATGATGTAAAAATGGGAAAATGGAGTTCGCCCTATCTCTCCCAATCCTCCCAGTTCTCCCATGACTCCCATAAAATTAAAACAGAAAACAACAACATATGGCAAACTTAGTAGCAATAGTAGGACGACCCAATGTGGGCAAGTCTACGCTCTTCAACCGCCTGACACAAAGTCGCCAGGCAATTGTTAGCGACGAGGCAGGCACCACCCGCGACCGCCAATACGGAAAGTGCGACTGGAACGGAAAGGAATTCTCCGTTGTAGACACCGGCGGATGGGTTGTCAACAGTGATGATATTTTTGAAGAGGAAATACGCAAGCAGGTGCTCATCGCAACAGAAGAGGCCGACCTGATAATCTTCCTCGTAGACATTATGACGGGTGTTACCGATCTCGACATGGACGTGGCGAATATCCTTCGCCGCACAAAGATTCCGGTAATCCTCGCAGCAAACAAGACCGACAACAACACGCTGATATACAATGCGGCAGAATTCTACAAACTGGGACTTGGCGACCCTATGTGTATCAGTTCGGCAACGGGTAGCGGCACCGGCGACTTGCTCGACGAAGTGATCAGCAAAATGACCGACAAGGGCGGTGAACTCCTCGAGGAGGGTATTCCGCGCTTTGCAGTGGTGGGGCGACCTAATGCCGGCAAAAGCAGCATAATCAATGCCTTCATCGGTGAAGACCGCAACATAGTTACCGAGATTGCAGGAACAACTCGCGACAGTATCTATACGCGCTACGACAAGTTCGGTTTCGACTTCTATCTTGTAGACACCGCCGGAATACGACGCAAGAACAAGGTTACGGAAGATCTGGAATTCTATTCCGTTATGCGCTCAATCCGCGCCATCGAGAATTCAGACGTGTGCATTCTGATGATTGATGCCACCCGCGGCATCGAAGCTCAGGATATGAACATCTTCCAGCTCATTCAGAAAAACAACAAGTCGCTCGTGGTAGTCGTAAACAAGTGGGACCTCGTGGAGAACAAAGACCAGAAGGTGATGGACACCTTCGTGAACGCAATACGCAACCGCATGGCTCCGTTTACCGATTTCCCTATTGTCTTCGCCTCGGCTCTCACAAAGCAGAGGATTTTCAAGGTTCTGGAAACGGCAAAAGACGTTTACAAGAACCGCAAGATAAAAATTGGAACCACAAAGCTCAACGAGACGATGCTGCCGCTCATCGAGGCTTATCCGCCACCATCAATAAAAGGCAAATACATAAAGATAAAATACTGCTCGCAGCTGCCCAACACGCAGATTCCGTCGTTCGTGTTCTATGCCAACCTGCCGCAGTATATCAAGGAGCCATACAAGCGCTTCCTGGAAAACAAGATAAGGTCGAACTGGACTCTCACCGGTTCGCCGATAAATATCTTTATCCGGCAAAAGTAATATGAGCGGAATAACAAAAACCACCGTTGCATCTCTTATGGCGGCATTGGCCATGGCGGCATGCTCTTCGGGAAAGCCTAAGCCCGACTTCGCCGCTGCCGAGGCTGCAAAAGAACTTTACGACAGTCTGAACAACGGTGGATACAAGTATTTCACCGACATGTTCTTTCGCACGGAGCGCATCCCCGACAGCTATCGCGAACAGCTCGAGGCCAACTCGAAAATGTTTATTGCTGATCTGAAAAAAGAACACGGAGCATTGAGCGAAGTGAGAATACTTGACTGCAAAAACGACAGCCGCGGAGAAAATGCCGAAGCCTATATCATGCTCTGCTTTGCCGACAGCGTGAAAGAGGAAATCGTGGTGCCGATGACAAAACAAAACGGCAAATGGATGATGAAATAAAATAAAGAGAAAATGTTTCTACACAAATATCTTACAAGTTTCGGTAAATATCTGATTCTTATGGGGCGATCCATCGCCCGGCCTGAACGTATGCGGATGTTCATGAAGCAATACGTAAAAGAGATGTCGGGACTGGGCGTCGATTCCATCGGCATTGTGCTACTGATATCTTTCTTCATCGGAGCCGTGATCTGCATCCAGATGAAGCTCAATATCCAGAGCCCATGGATGCCGCGCTGGGTTTCGGGATACACCACAAGAGAGATTCTCCTTTTGGAGTTCTCGTCTTCAATCATGTGTCTTATCCTTGCCGGAAAGGTGGGATCTAACATTGCATCGGAAATCGGCACAATGAGGGTAACTCAACAGATTGACGCCCTGGACATCATGGGCGTGAATTCGGCTTGCTACCTAATACTGCCCAAAATGATGGGACTGATCACGATTATGCCCTTTCTCGTAATATTCTCTTCGGCAACGGGAATAATCGGAGCATACGCCACGGCTTACATCGGACACGTGTTGAGTCCCGACGACCTTACGGCGGGCCTGCAACACAGTTTCAATCCATGGTTTATGTGGATGAGCATAATAAAGAGCCTGTTTTTCGCATTTATCATAAGCAGCGTGTCGTCGTATTACGGTTATACAGTAGACGGCGGCTCTGTGGAGGTGGGCAAGGCGAGCACCAATGCCGTTGTAACGAGCAGCGTGCTGATTCTATGCTCCGACGTCTTCCTAACACAGCTGTTGAGCTGATAGAATTATTTCAGTATTGGTAGTATTAGTCCTATAAGTCTTATAAGTCATTCCTTCCAGTTCTCCCAAGAACTCCCATTAAAAGAAAAAACAATGATAGAAATAAAACATCTCTGCAAATCCTTCGACGATAAAGAGGTACTGAAAGACATCAGTGCCGTGTTTGAGAGCGGAAAGACCAACCTCATCATCGGACAGAGCGGTAGCGGAAAAACCGTGTTGATGAAGAATCTTGTGGGACTGCTCGAACCTACAAGCGGTGAAGTGCTCTACGACGGCAGAAACTTCGTCACCATGTCGAAGAAGGAAAAGGTGATGATGCGTCGCGAAATGGGAATGATTTTCCAGAGTGCCGCCCTGTTCGATTCGCTGTCGGTGCTCGAGAATGTGATGTTTCCGCTCGACATGTTCTCGTCGATGAACTACCGGGAGCGTGTACGCCGCGCCCAGGAGTGTCTTGACCGTGTCAATCTGATAGAGGCACAGAAGAAATTTCCCGACGAAATCTCCGGCGGTATGCAGAAGCGTGTGGCAATAGCCAGAGCCATTGCCTTGAATCCCAAATATCTGTTTTGCGACGAACCGAACTCTGGTCTCGACCCTAAAACCTCGCTCGTTATCGACGACCTTCTGCATGGCATCACCGAGGAATACAACATAACGACAATCATCAACACCCACGACATGAACTCCGTAATGGGTATCGGCGAAAACATTATCTTTATATATAAAGGCGAGAAGGAATGGCAAGGCCAGAGTGCTGACATCATGGGCTCTACAAACCAAAAACTCACCGACTTTATCTTTGCCAGCGACTTGCTGAAAAAGATGAAAGAGAGCGAGATGGAGAAGATGGGCATAAAATAAACTTAGGAACATCTTCATACAGAAAAAAAGCTGAAAGCAATTAAACATAATCTTCACAATAAAGAGTGCACTGTCTACCGACACCCTTTATTGTGAAGTTTTTTTTGTATATTTAAATTCACAGTTTTACTTGCATCTAACTTTTTATTTGACTAACTTTGCAAAGTCTTATAACTTTTAATAAAAAGCAGAAAAGAAGACACGCAAGCGGTTTGCCTCGTGAAACAGGCGATTAAAAGGGAATCGGGTGGAAATCCCGGACAGTCCCGCTGCTGTGAGCCGCCCTTATCTACGGGTTCAGACACAA
>CAKQDG010000078.1 GCA_934219025.1 uncultured Prevotella sp.
ACGACAAGTATTGCAGATTTTGTTAGTTATACCAAATAAAAACGCTATTTTTGCGAAAAGTTTTAAGTATAACTAACAGAAAGACGACATATATGATTAAACTTATAAATCGTAAATATTATACAGACCGCATCACTCCGTTCATTGGCAAAAACATCATAAAGGTGCTTACCGGTCAAAGACGTGTGGGAAAGAGTTGTATACTTAGGCAAATACAAGAACATGTTGAGCACACCGACAGCACATGCAACACGATATGTATAAACAAGGAGCTTGAGAATTTCGCTTTCATACGCACCCACGAAGACCTGACGAAATATGTTGCCGACCGGTTAAAGGAAGGACGGGCAAACTATCTGTTTATCGACGAGGTGCAAGACATCAAGGGTTTTGAGAACACACTGCGTAGCTTTCAGGCACAAGATGCCTGCGACATATTCATCACAGGCAGCAATGCTACAATGTTGTCGAGCGAATTGTCAACATATCTGTCGGGACGATATGTGGAATTCCACATCCACAGTCTTTCTTATGAAGAATTCATGGAGTTCAACCACCAGACACACTCCACACAGGCGCTACGCAATTATCTCACGTTTGGCGGTCTGCCATATCTGAGCAACCTACCCTTGCAAAGCGACATCGTATTTGAATATCTGCGCAATGTATATTCAACAATTCTTCTAAAAGACGTCGTAAAACGGGAGAACATACGGAATGTGGATTTTCTTGAGAGTCTCGCTCTATACACTGCCGACAATGTGGGCAACCTCTTCTCTGCCAACAACATCAGCCGCTATCTCAAATCACAACGTGTAAACATATCGCCACTGCAGGTAATAAACTATCTTAAAGCCATGCAAAACGCCTTTCTGATAAATAAGGTGCGCCGCATCGATGTGAACGGACTAAAGACATTTGAGATAGGCGACAAATATTACTTCGAGGATCTCGGGCTACGCAACTGCCACTTCGGGTTCAACATGCAGGGGGATATCCACAAGCTGATGGAGAATGCCATTTACTTGCACCTTGCCGGACTACACTACGAAGTGTTTACAGGACAGCAGACTGGTGGAAAGGAAGTGGATTTCGTGGCACGGAAAGATGATGAAGTAGTTTACGTACAGTCATCTTATCTTATGAACGACGAGTCGACCCGCCAACGTGAGTTCGGCAATCTGCAAGCCATCAACAATAACTATCCTAAGTATGTCGTCAGTCTTGACGAATGGACAAGCGGCAGCAATGTAGATGGCATAAAACATGTGCATTTGGGAGAATTTCTGCAAATGAGCACTTTCTGACAATCACTTTTCGCCGGTCTCCTCCATTCGGTACTGCCGTTGGTATTCCGATGGCGTCATGCCGTTTACCTTCTTGAAGGCACGGATGAAGCTCACGCTATTAGTATAGCCCACATCCTCATAAATTGCCTGTATCGTCAGATTGCCGTAGTGCTCCGCATCGAGCAGACGTCGGCACGCCTCGCGTATACGACATTCGTTGAGCAGCGTCTTGAAGTTTTTGCCGTATGTGTCGTTGATTACCCACGACACGTAGCGCGTGTTCGACGATACCGCCTCCGCCAGAGCCTGCAGGCTGAAGTCGGGCTTTGAAATATAGCCAATATCGTTCATCACGTCAATCACGCTGTTGAGCAACCTATTTTTGTTCTCCTCGCTCATGTTAATGCCGCTGCCGTTCTTTTCCCTGTCGGCGGTATCAGTCTCCCCGTCTTTTTCATGTTCCGAAACTTCGCCAGTGGTTTCTGCATCGGCGACTGCGGTTTCAGCCACAATGGCGGAAGTATTATGCCTCACGGAGTCCTCAAGCAGCTTTTTCGTACGCCGCTCCTGCTTGTCCATTTCCTTCTCCTTGCGTATCAGCAGGCGGTATGCCATATTGAGACGGCGGTTGTTGCGCAGCAGGAGCACGGAGACGGCGGCAAGCGCAAGGAGCAGCACGCCGAAGACAACCATAACGAGGAACTGTCGCGATATGGTGCCGTTGAGCGAGTTTATCTTCTGGTTGGTCTTGCGGTTTTCGTATTCCATAAGATTGTTGCCGGCAGAATAAAGGCGGCTGCGGTTGAACACCGAGTCTTGCATCACAAAGTATTTGCCGTTGAAATATTCACCGAGCTTCTTGTCGCCCGACATCATGTAGGCATCGGCAAGAAGCTTGTAGACGCTTGTCAAGAAGTCGCGGGGTTTCTCGCCAACCTTCGGGTCGAGACATTTCTGTCCCCACTCCACCGCCTTGGCATAGTCGCCCTTCAGCAGATATACGTTGCCTATCTCGCAATACTGGAACAGGCGGTATTCGGGCGACATCCCGTTGCAACGGGCAAAGTCGAGCGTTTCGAGATGTCTTTTTATAGCCTCGTCGTATCGTCCCTCCACTGTCAGTATGCGGGCTGTATTGTACATATAGTAGTAGCGGCTCACGCTGTCGCTATTCTTGTCAAACAGTCTGCCAAGTTGCTTTATGTATTTCTTCGCCAATGCCAGCCGTCCCGACTTGCAGCAAGCTGCCACCATATTCGACAGATAGCTTTTCTGCATCCGCGTCTCGCCGCTGGCACATGCCGTCTCGTATCCGCGCGTCTGGTAGTAGAGGGCGCGTCCGTAGTCGCCGGCATTGTAATACACGTTGCTGATGTATCCCACGCTTACCAGCCACGTGTGCTCGTCGCCGAGGCTGTCGGCAAGTTCCATGCTCCGCGTGAAACATCTCATCGCCTCAGGGTAGTTGTCGTGTTCGAAATATTCAAGAGCCCTTAGCATGCAGTCTTTGGCGACAGACTTCTCCTGGGCTCCAAAGGCATATATGTTCAACAGCAGCAAAATGCTGCACAGGTAAAATCTCATATTTCTCTTAATTTTGACTGCAAAAGTAATAAATTCATTTATCTTTTGCGAAATGTAACATTAAAAAAAAAGCCCCTGAGTAAAGGCTTGCATGCGTCATACCGCTTTTATATATGCCCCAATAATCAGTGCAAAGCTACAATATCACGAATATGCAGCGCTGTAATGTAACAAAACATAAGCGAAAGCCATCCAAAAACTTTCAAAATCTTACATAAACGAATATTTATAATAACAATTCTTGAAATGTAACCTAAATCCTGTGATTTCTTGTTTGGGTATTGACAATTATCACTACTTTTGCCGGCGAAAGCAATCAAAATGAAATGTAAAGCTGATTTCAAATTAACACGAATATAAAAATATAATACAAACCTTTAAATTAAGACGCTTATGAAAAGATTTACTTTAGCGAGCGCGGCAATTGCAGCCGCATTGACAGCAAGCGCACAGTGGAACACTGGCAATACTCCGGTGCAGATCGGCACTGCGGTAGGAACAAACAGTCCGATTGCCGCACTGACAAGCGACGGCAAGATGTATATCTCCTGGAGATCATCTGCAAAAGTGGGCGACGCCCTGTGCTACAGCTTTCCACATCTGCAGCTCCTCGACAAGGACGGCAAGGTGCTCTTCGGCGAGAAGGGACTCGACATTTCCGACCACAAGTCGCCGTCGTGGAACAGCACTTACTCGCTCGCTGTAACGTCAGACGGCTGCGCCATCGTGAGCAACGCCGATTCGAGGGCAGAAGAATCAGAGGAACTGGAAAGATACAATGCGTTCACGCCTGTTTGGTATAAGATTGACCAAAATCAAGACTATGTATGGGGACTTGACGGTCTGGCACTGACCGACCGCATCAACTCGCCGTTTACCGACACGTTCGTGGTGGGCGACGACGTATGGATTCAGGACCACTCGGCTACATATGGCGAAGTGAACTATTTCAACCGCGTCTCTGCCGACGGAACGTTAGGATTCACCGAACCGCTGAAGATATTCGGACAGGTTATTCAGAGTGTCGGTTCCGACTTTCTAACCATCGGCTCCGGCTCCGACGGCGTGGAGGTGCAGCGATACACACGCGACGGTAAAGCCGTATGGGCAGAACCTGCTGTGGTAACTTCTACGATATTCGGCGGACACGACCTTCATCCTTATAAGATTCTCTCTGACGGCAAGGGCGGCGTGTATATCACATACGTGAGAAACGTGGGCAACTTCGGCCATACCATCGCCACACAGCACGTTACTGCCGACGGCGACCCTACTTTCGGTCTTGATGCCATGGACGTGCTCTCCGACGAGAACAAGGATATCGACTACCCTAAGATGGCTGTCGACACGAAGAACAACACGGCACTCGTGGCCTTCGCACAGAGTCTCGGCAACGGCACGTATGCCATGAACGTGCAGAAGTTCAACGAGGAGGGCGACCGCCTCTTCGGCGACGAGGCAAAACAGATTGACATAAAGTATGACGATGCCGCCGGATGGGCATTCAACGTTTACGGCGCACAGCAGGTGGGCGACGGCGAGTGGCTCATTTGCTACTCCGACGTGATACAGTGGGGCAAGGAGAAGCTCTATGTGGCTCGCATCGACAAGGACGCCAACGTGTTGTGGAAGCAGCAGATTGCCGAAGACGGGGAAGTGAGCGACGTGAACTTCCTGAAGGGCGACGACTGCTCATACGTGGTATACAAGGGACACAACGAGGATGACTACTCTATCCTTAGAGGCGCAAGAATCTACGACGACGGTACGTTTGAAAAGGACTACGCCACTGCCCTGCCTTACAGCATAGACTTCACTGCTGGCAAACCTGCCGACTGGGCTTATCTCGACAAGAGTACTCCCGCCAGCGACTACGGCCACTGGGCTTACGGCGAGGCTTCAGTAAAGACTACCGAGGGCAAGAAATACATAAACTGCGTGTTCACAGGCATCAACTTCGACGACACGCCATGGAACGACTACTACATCTCGCCTGAGTTCAAACTTGATGCGACAAAGTCTTACAAGATTAAGAGCCAGTCTCTCTGCGACGGCGAGAGCTACAAGCTCACTCTCGAGCGCGGTACTTCGCTCACCGACGACGCTACATTCACAAAGATTGCCGACTGCCAAATGCAGAAGAACACTCTCGATCAGAGCAAGGAGGACGAAACCGTGCTGAAGGTTGACGAGAGCGGCGTATACCGTATCGCTTTCCACGTAACAAGCACAGCAAAGAGCCCTACGGACAACGTTTACCTGTTCAATTTCTCTATCGAGGAGGACAAGACTTCCGGCATCGACAACGTGAGCGACGACATGGTCGACATCGCTTCTACCACAATCCGCAGCATCGACGGCAAACTCGTACAGACGGTAAAGGGCGGCAAGTTCAACTCTGCATCTCTCGCTCCTGGCATGTACATCGTAACTGTAAAAGACGCACAGGGCAGAACACAGAGCATGAAGATATCTAAATAAGTAAACACATAACAGTGAAAATCTCTCCTTGTAGGGAAATGTCCCGCATCGGGAGATTTTCTATCTTTTACAACAATAATTCATAGCCGTGTTGCCATACTGTAACGACAATCAACAATCATATGGGACAATACGGCTCTAAAAGGAAAACTCATTATGACAGGATTCTTAAAATATAAAAGGCTGTTTGTCGGCATGGCTCTTTCTGCCGTATGCGGAATGATGCCATACAGCGCCGCAGCACAGAGGTATCTCACCGAGGACTTCAACAGCTACTCCGCCGGCGACCTCTACCAGCAGGGACCATGGGTGAAATATGGTGCGGGGACAAGCGAGAACACGATGAATGTGGTGGAGGGTAGCCTCACCTACGACGGATACTCCGACAACGCCACAGGCTACAGCGTGAGGATGGCAAACCTCAGCAACTGCTACTCCTTCCAGTCGCCGCTCGACAAGACTATGATTTCAAACGGGGCAGTATATGCAAGCGCACTCGTAAAGGTGGAGAAGGCTGGAGACGGCAAGCCTTTCATGAGATTTCTAAGGAGCAAGTCGGGTGACGGAAAAATCAATGACGGCGACTATGGCTTCTCTGTTGGCTTCGTGTCAACAACGGCTTCTGAAACGGAAGGAAAGTTCCGCTTCGGAGTGGGAAAGACAAGGCTTGCCGACTTGGCAAACACAAGCGAGGAGTATGACCTTAACAAGACTTACCTCGTAGTGATAAAATACGAGTTTGTAGAGGGTGACGCCAACGACGTGGTGTCGCTATGGGTAAATCCTACCGATTTCAACGAAGAACCTGCCGCTCTTGCAGATACTAAGTCGGCAGGAATCACTTCGCAGGACCTTCCTGAGATTTCTGCCATCGCCCTGTCGAGAAACTCATCCAAGAGAGAACAGGAATACAACGACATGGATATCGACGGCATACACGTTGCCGGTTCATGGAAAGACCTGTTCACAAACGCAACGACACCGACTTCCGGACCACTGCAGCTCGACAACAGGAACATTGTGGTGGTTGAGAACTTTACAAATACGGGCTGCGGACCATGTGCCAAATTCGCCCCAGTGCTCGACAGAGTGGTTAACGAACGCCTCGGCGATGTAATTTGCCTGAAATACCACGGTGTTTACCCTGACCCCGACGACCCATTCTATCTGGCAGAGAAGGACAACCTCGACAAGCGCATCGCATTCTATGGTGTGAACTCTTATCCTACTTTCATCGTGAACGGAACACAGTTAAACTACTCGCTCAGTACTTCCCTACTCAACAGTATCTTCACCGGTGCCGCAAGCATTGACATGAAATACGACATCAAGATAAGCAGCAGCGTGGCAGACCACACGCTGACGGTTGACGGAAACGTGTCGTCGCCCACAGATGTGGAGGATGCATCCAACCTCAGACTGTTCGTGGCTGCTATCGAAGAGTATTATAAGGCTCCGACGGCTTTCTCCAACGGCGAGAAGGAAATGGAATACGTGGTGAAGCGCATCATGCCCGACGGCGACGGTGCTGCCTTCGCACAGAGCATGGAGAAGGACAAGGCTTACGACTTCAGCTATTCGTGCGACCTGAACTCGTTCTACAATGAGGACGAACTCGGAGTGGTGGCTTTCGTACAGGACATTTCCACGAAGCAAATCGTTGCCTCTGCATATATACCGAAGAAGGCTGTGGCTGCCGACTACGCCAATCTTATCAGCGTGGGCGACACACCTGACTTTATCTGTACGCCTGACTTCTACGGCAACGTGACCTTCCGCAACGACGGGGACAACGCTCTGACAAGTGCAAAGCTTAACGTGGAGGTGAATGGCGTGGCTCATACTTACGACTGGACAGGCAATCTGAAGAGACTCGAAAAGGTAACGCTGCCGCTTGAGGACATTCGCGACTTCTCCCTGTCTACCGACGGTTCGAAGAATACTTCCAAGGTATGGCTCTCCGAGATTAACGGCACTACTGCCGAAAGTAATGCCGTAACCGTGAACTTCAGCAACTCTATGCAGGCGAAGGGTGCCGTGCGAATGGATATCTATACCGACAAGAAGCCGGAGGAGACTACATGGAAGGTGTTCAACTCTGCAGGCGACGTGGTGCAACAGGGAGGTCCGTATACCGAGGCACGCCATAAATACAAGGAAACTTTCAATCTGAAGACCGACGACTGTTACTCGCTCGTAATCTACGATGCCGGAGGCGACGGCATCAGCAGTACGGCATACGGCAACGGATACTACCAGATTTACCAACTCAGCAGGGGCGAGAACGGTGACCAGGTGGCTACGAAGCTCACTCAAGGTACATTCGGGAACGCTGAGTGCGACATCGCCTTCAACCTGAAGGATGCCGACAGCACCTTGGGAATTGACGACGTGAAGGCTGCAAACGACAAGAGCTCGCGTATCTCCATCTTCGACGAGAGCGGCAGACTGCTGCTGCAGACCACTGTGGGCAAGCTCACGGATGCCGACATGATGTCGGTGGGAAGCGGAGCGAAAATCGTGAAGATCAACGACGGCAAGCACACCTACGTGAACAAGTATGTTATAAATAGATAATACGACTAATAGTGGCACAAAAGGTGCAGCGACCAAGCACCTTTGGTGCAGCGACCAAGCACCCTTGGTGCAGCGACCATACAACACAAGCGTTTGGCCGCAATACTCCAGCTGTAAATAAAGCCCGGACTGCTTTCGACAAGCAATCCGGGCTATTTTTATATTTCTACGTTGCCTAATGGCTGTTTTTTCCCTTTAGATTATCTCTTCATAAGGATTACAGGAACAGTGGTATCGCCCATTATCCTTGAATGTAGCGCCGCATTCAAATCGGCACAAGCAATACCTTTGACACTTGTCTTTACTGCAGTTTTGGCCGAATAGCTTGCATCGCTCTCCGACTGGTCCGCTATCGCACTGGCATTGCCCGTGTAGTTCATCACCACCGTATATCCCTGCGGCGTCAACCAGTTGCAGTTGAAAGACAGCTCACCGAGATTGTTCGTTACTGTTACCGTTCCGCCGCAGAACATGCCGTATGCCTTGGCATATCCCTCGTCGTCGAGTTCCTCATAATAGGAGCCCATTGGCAGGGTACCGTAGGATGTCTCATACATCGTTCCGCCGATAAACTTTCCTGCCTCGTATTTTGCTCCACTCACGGGCATCACCACATCGTAGGTGCCAGCAATAGTACTGATATCCATCGGCACGGCATAGGGAGTGAGAAGCACGAGGTTAAGCAGTCCGCCGGCACCCGAAACGAATCCCTCGTCGTCGATAGCGCAATTGTAGAAAGCGATGCTGTAGTCGCAGTATTTGTCTGTGGCGCGCACATATCTGCCGCTCATTGCCGCAGGCACAAAGTTTACGTCAGACGTTATATAGTCGTAGCCGGTATTCTTGTCCTTGTTGACAAAATCAAGTTTTCCGTCGTAAACGAAGCGTATGGGACCGCACTCGTCGAGTTCTCCGTTCATTTCCAAACGATATGTACCGTCGCCCCGGTTCTCCACGTCCAGCGTACATACCTTTAGCGAATCGAGGAATCCGTCAACCTTTCCGGCAGCATTCACCGTGTTGGTTTCTATATAAACGCTCTGCTTTCCAAAGACGCCGCGTTCATTCGGGTTGCCGGTCAACGGGTACGTGCCCGTCTCCAGTGCGGCATTGTCGGAATCGGCAGAAGGCTTTGCCATCACAGTAAGCCGGATGTCGTGCCGGTTTATCTCCGTGGGCAGTCCGCCGGTGGTCAGTTCTCCATCGCAGAGGTGTATCATGTACATTCCCAGTTCGCTCGAGACTGCCCCGTAGTAGAGGTTGTAGCTGTTGGTTGCTGCCACGTCAGCGTAGAGCTGACTGTTGTCTTTACTGAAGGTTATCTTGTCCACGTCACCACACGGGACGGTCTTCAACTCACCCGACTTCATGTGGATGTTCATCATCCACCCGTTTTGGGCAAATGTCGCCGATGCCACACTCAATGACGCAACGGCGGTTAAAAAAAATTTCTTCATGTCTACTCGTTTTATCGTTTACTTTATCTTACTATTGTTTTTAAATGCAAAAATATCAATAAAACGCCAATATCATGAAATGCAGCTGAACTTTCTGACACACTTTATATTACAATTCATGAATTGTTCGCAGATATACAAAAAAAACTGCCACTTTCTCACGAAAGCGACAGTTCAGCAATCATTGGTAAAACAAATAAAGTTTTACCTGACATACCAACATTATCCAATCAATATTTTTCCGTAAATTATATAGTTATGAAAAAACATTCTTTACCATGGCCGTCCGCCACCGCCACCCGAAGATCCGGTGAGAACTGCCGTTACTTTTAATGATGACGTACCACTTGTAATTGTGTAACCACTTCCTGACGATAAATTTTCGCAACTTATCAAAATTGAGCTGCCACTGCCGCCCCAGCCGCCGCCACCGGGTGCTGCACTGATGCGCGGACCACCGCCTGAAGATGATGCGGAATAGTTCTCCGGCACGGTAAACGTGGCGAGTACCGTATCACCGTCTTTCAGCGTTATCTCCTGATTTGCCGTTACGCTCATGCTGCCGCTGACATACGGCTGGGTTGATTCCGATGTGCTCGGCACGGAGTTTCCGCCGCCCACGGCGAGAAGTGTTCCGCCAGTGAAGATTACGCTATACCCTTCCTCCTCGTTGGCGTCTATGCCACATTCCGGCGATGTAGTTCCGAAGGCACGTATCGTTCCGCCCTGGATATACATGTTGCCGTTGGAGTCGAGTCCGTCGTTGTTTGTTGCCACCACCGTGATGTCGCCACCTTTTATATACATGTGGCTCGATGAGTTAATGGCATCGTCGTATGTATAGCAGTTTACCGTTCCGTCGTTGATGGTGAGCACTGCCTTGCTCTCTATTCCCTCGGCACCGTTTCCTTTCGTCGTAACGTTTATCGTTCCGCCGTTTATCGTCACGTTGCCGTCTGCCTTCATTCCCTTGGAGGAAGATTTCTGGTCGCTGGTCAGACGGTCGGTATTGCCCGTATAGTTGGTGTATTCCGTACCGTTCACGTAGGCATACATTCCTCCTGTGGTATTCACCGTGATGTCGCCGCCGTTAATGATGAGCTCCGCATCACAGCTTATTCCCTTGCCGCCGCTTCCGCTGCTCGCGAGCGAGAGCGTTCCGCCGTCAATCTGCACATTGCCGTCGGCACTGATACAGGTAGATGCCTTTGTCTTTGCAGCATCCGTGTCCAACTTTCCGCCACCGCTTGTCGTAACGGTCAGGTCGCCGGCAGTAACGAGCACATTGCCGTCTGCCTTCAGTCCTTTCGTGGCAGTGCCGCTAACGGCGATATTCAGCGTTCCGCCGCTTATCGTTATCGAGCCGGTATCTTCCGCCTCGCGCAGTGTTTCGTCTTCCTCTTTATATGCCGTCTGCACTCCGTCGTCGGCTACGCCCGAGATATTCAGCGTTCCGCTTTCCATAAGGAAATACTGGTTGCAGTTCACTCCGTCTTTCACCGCCGAAAGTACGTTCACCGTTGCGCTTTTCAGCGTCACGTATTCCTTGGCATAAATGGCATGGGCTGTATTGCCATAGACGTTGAGCGTTCCCTTGCCTTTCAGTTCCAGATGTCCCTTGCATACGATACATCCCTTTTGTGTGCCGGAGAGACAGTCGGCAAGCGTATTCTCCGTGTCCTTCTTCACGC
>CAKQDG010000079.1 GCA_934219025.1 uncultured Prevotella sp.
ACTCCATCGGAACACGGCTTTTCTCGGGCGTTGGCGGACAGCACGACTTTATGTATGGCGGAGCCTTGTCGGAAGGCGGCAAGACTTTCATAGCCATGACAGCCACGTCGGGCAAGGGAATATCAAAGATAAAACCCGTATTGACCGAAGGGGCTGGAGTGGTTACGACGCGTTTCCAGACACAGTATGTCGTAACGGAATACGGTGCTGCCTTTCTGAAAGGCAAGGACCTCGCACAGCGTGCCCATGAACTGATACGCATTGCTGCACCGGAGTTCAGAGAGGAACTGGAGCGCGCCGCCTGCGAAAGGTTCGGATATAGGTTTTTAAGAGAAAAATAATGTTCTTCCGGAATTTTGGGTGATAGTATTTATTATCACTCCAAATTCTGGATGAGCCTGATTTCTATTGTCTAACTACCATTAATGCTTGGTGTACCCAATAGACAGAACGCTGAAAGCCTTGACGTCGGCCTTTAAAAGTTCCTCGGCACATGATATGACGGTAGAGCCGGTGGTAACAACATCATCAATAATCAATACGTGTTTCCCCTTGATTTTTGTTCCGTCTTTAAGTCTGAAAACATTTTTCACGTTCTCATGTCGTTCCATAGAGCTCTTTTTTGTTTGACTTCCTGCAAACGAGACCCTCTCCACTGCATCGTCAACAATGGGCAATCCGGTAATTTCGCTCACCCCTAAAGCAATGTGGTAGCTTTGGTTATAGCCTCTTTCTATTTTGCGCTTCCGCGTTATGGGCATAGGAACAATTACATCTATGCCTTCGAAAAAATCAGAATCCTTAAATTCATTTGCCGTGATGCGCCCCATGTCTTCAGCACAGTTCCATTTCCCGTTATACTTGAATTCAAGAATTATTCTTGTTGATTTAGAGTGTGCATAATAAAAAAATAAAGCGGCAGCCTTTTCTATAGGCAGTAAGAGCCAGAAGCGTTTTGCCATTTCGTTGTCTCTTGGATTTTCATGGAAATGCGTGCGCGGCAGATGACTGCTACAGACCATACAGATTGCATGGTCTGTGATACTAAGTTCCCTGCCACATATTGCACAATGCCTCGGAAAGAGGAAATCAAGTATCCTTCGAAGAAAACTTATTCTTGCTGGCATAAATAATTAATGGTAAATGTAGTTGCAAAGATAATCTTTTATTAACTTTGCAAAAAGAAAAAATGAAAATAAAAGACATGCTAAATCCTAAAAGCACGCAAATTGTGTTTTCTGACAAGGAAATTCCTGCGGAATACGTGCAGACTCTGCTTCAAGCCGCACTCGGCACGATGCATAAGGGCACGGGAAATACCTGTGAACTGTATGTTACAGACAATCGCCAGCTGATGGACCGCTTGGCAGATGCACGTGAGAGTGGGGCAGAGGCAATAAAGTCTGCGCCATTGGCGGTGGCTGTTGTTGCCGACAGACTTTACGACGGATCTTGGGTGGAGAATTGCCAAAATGCCGTTTGGGCAATGCGTATTGCAGCATCAGAATTAAAACTGGCATCTGTTGCCATACAGATTCGCGGCTATTCTCTGACAGACGGCACACTGTCGGACGATGTCGTGAGGGGAGTGTTGGATATACCCGACGGTAAAACCGTTTGTGTATTGTTTGCCGTGGGCTATGCCGAGATTAATGACAAGGCAGGTGATGAGGATTTGGAATGGGAAAGAATACATATCGTTTAACAGTAAACTGCTTCTGAAATAATGAGAATTGTTTTTGTAGGTGCCGGAAATCTTGCAACAAATCTTGCAAAGGCTTTATATAAGAAAGGTAATGACATTGTGCAAGTGTTCAGCCGAACATCGGAGTCGGCGGAATTACTTGCTGAGCAGGTGAACTCCCTGCCGACAACAGATTTGAAAGATATAGTTGGCGATGCGGATTTATATATCATGTCGCTGAAAGACAGCGTTCTGAAGGATATTGTTAAGGTCTTGTGCAGTGTGGACAACAATGGACTCTTCGTTCATACAGCAGGAAGCATTCCAATGGAAATATTCAGCGGGTATGCCCGT
This sequence comes from uncultured Prevotella sp., assembly GCA_934219025.1. Classification (GTDB taxonomy): domain Bacteria; phylum Bacteroidota; class Bacteroidia; order Bacteroidales; family Bacteroidaceae; genus Prevotella. Next base: position 2,039 of record CAKQDG010000079.1, read on the forward strand.
CGCTACGGAGTTCTGTATCCGATGCAGTCTTTTTCAAAACAGCATGAAGTGGACTTCCACGATGTGCCGTTTTTTGTAGAGGCAAATACAGCAGAAGATTGCCAACTGTTGAAGGATTTAGCCTCAACGCTAAGTGAGCGTGTATATGAACTTTCCTCAGAGGCGCGCAAGCATTTGCACCTTGCCGCAGTATTTGCAAGTAATTTTGCAAACCACTGTTACGAGTTGTGTGGTGAAATACTCCACAAATACGGTATCCCTTTCGATGTTATGTTGCCGCTTATCGACGAAATTGCCCGTAAGGTGCATTATATCGCTCCAAAGGAGGCACAGACAGGTCCGGCAATCCGTTACGACGAGAATGTTATAGACATGCAGAAAAAGCTCCTTGCCTACGACCCGCGCTTGCTTGAAATATATAAAGTGATGAGCGAAAGCATACATACGGTTGCTATAACGAAAAATGAAAATCTGTAGATATGATAGACTATGAATTAAAGAAAGTAAAGGCCATCGTGTTTGATGTAGACGGCGTGTTGAGCTGCAGCACGATAACTCTGCATCCTGATGGCGAACCTATGCGCACGGTGAATATAAAAGATGGATATGCAATACAACTTGCTGAAAAACAAGGTCTACGTATCGCAATAATGACGGGCGCTGATGTAAAGAGCATACGCATGAGATATGAAAAACTTGGTGTGGAGGATATCTTTACAGGTTGCTCCGTGAAGATAAAGACTTATGATAAATTTCTTGCAGAATATTCTCTTGCCGATGAAAACGTGATTTTTGTGGGAGACGACATTCCCGACTACGAGGTTATGGTGCGTTGCGGATGCCCTTGTTGTCCTGCCGACGCCTGCCCAGACATAAAGTCGGTTAGCAAATACATCAGCAATGCTGCCGGCGGTCATGGCGTTGGCAGAGACATAATCGAACAGGTGTTGAGGGCTCAAGGCAAATGGCTTTCCGACAAAAAAGCATTTGGCTGGTGAGGAAAAACAAATACAATGGTGCGTAAAATAAATAAAAAAGCTTATTTAATTTGCGCGCTATTGTTTTTTTTGTAATTTTGTAACATGTTAATCTCATAAGTCTGATTTGTGTATGATATATATAGCCTTGCCTGATGACATACAGCACAGATTGTCTTTCTATCTTGCAATGGAAGAATACGTTGCAAGAAATGTGGACTGTGAGGATTGCTTCTTTATGTGGCAAGTGGAACCGAGTGTGATTTTCGGCCGTAACCAACTGATAGAAGCAGAAGTAAACATGGAATTTTGCAAGCAGAAAAACATACAGACGTATCGTCGCAAGAGTGGCGGGGGATGTGTTTATGCCGACAGGAGCAACGTGATGTTTTCGTATATAACAAAAGACGAAAAAGTGAATTTCACCTTTAACAAATACATCAACATGGTTGTTCTGGTTTTGCAGAAACTTGGAATAGATGCACGTGCCACAGGGCGTAACGACATACTCATCGACGGGCGCAAGGTTTCCGGAAATGCATTCTATCATATTCCCGGCAGGAGTATAGTGCATGGCACTATGCTCTATGACACAGATATGGAGAATATGGTAGGGGCAATCACTCCCTCTGACGTGAAGCTGCGCAGCAAGGGTGTTCAGAGCGTAAGGCAGCGGATAGCTTTATTAAAGGACTATCTGGATATTGGCTTGGACGAATTCAAATTGTTTGTTCGCAGAAACTTGTGTGATGGAGAGATAAAACTCTCCCGGGATGATGTTTCGTCAATAAAGAAAATAGAGCAGGAATATCTTGACCCCAATTTTATTTATGGCAACAACCCGAGATATTCCGTATTGAAAAAAGGTCATATCGACAGGGTGGGGGATATGGAGATACGGCTTGAAATGAAAAATGACAGGATAAAGAATCTTACTGTTCTCGGCGACTTCTTCATTTCTGGAGATGTTGACGAGAATATCATCCGCCCGTTGCGCAATGCCACTCTTTCTGAGCTATCCTTGACGGAAGCGTTGCCCGACAACCTTGGCGACGTCATCATGAACCTTGAAAAGGACGACCTCATAAAGCTTTTGCTAAGCAATCCTATGTAAACACACTAAATGTTGAATCTGATAAAACACATATTATTATGAAAAACAAAAGAACATGTCTTTATGACAAACACGTGAAACTCGGTGCTTTGATAAGTCCGTTTGGCGGATTTGACATGCCTATACAGTATTCTTCTATTATTGAAGAGCATCAGGCTGTGAGAAATGACTGTGGCGTCTTCGATGTGTCTCACATGGGCGAAGTAACGGTAAAGGGTAAGGATGCGGAGCGGTATGTGCAGCATATATTTACCAACGACGTTTCCAAAATCTCCGCCGGGCAAATCCTTTATGGCATGATGTGCTATGAAGACGGTGGAACGGTTGATGATCTGCTTGTATATAAAATGGGCGAAAACGATTACTTCCTCGTAATAAATGCGGCTAATGTTGACAAGGACTGGCAGTGGATGCAGGATAATGCCAAGGGCTTTGACATTGAACTCGTGAACCGCTCGGAGGAATATGGACAGATTGCTGTTCAGGGACCCGAATCGGAAAGAGTTGTAGAAGAAGTCCTGGGACTGAAATGTTCCGAACTTACATTCTATACCGTCAAGACAATAGACGACATTATCGTAAGTCGCACGGGATACACCGGCGAAGATGGCTTTGAAATATATGCCAGCCATAATTTTATATGTGAGTGCTGGGACAAGCTGATAGAGAGCGGGCGGTGCATGCCTTGTGGACTTGGTTGTCGTGATACCTTGCGCTTTGAAGTGGGACTTCCTTTATACGGTGATGAATTGTCGGCCGACATCTCTCCCGTTATGGCAGGACTGTCTATGTTTTGCAAATTCGACAAAGAGGAATTCATCGGCAAGGATGCTTTGCTAAAGCAAAAAACAGAGGGCGTGGCACATCGTCTTGTCGGTATCGAACTTCAAGGAAAGGCTGTTCCGCGTCATGGATACAGCGTCTTGAAAGATGGGGAAACAGTTGGCGAGGTAACAACGGGTTATCATTCCATCTCTACAGACAAAAGCGTGTGTATGGCTCTCGTGAAAACTGAATGTGCAAAACTCGGCACAGAACTTGATGTGCAAATCAGAAAGAAAACCTTCTCGGGAACAGTAGTGAAGAAACGTTTTTATGACAAGCATTACAAACGATAGATACAAATGATTTCTTTGTTCTGATAACATCCGGCAAAGGATTGTGTATCAGCTAAATTATAATTTATTTTTAATCAAAAACTTTAAAATCAGATAACTATGGCAAAATTTATTGACGGACTCTATTATTCAGAGTCGCACGAGTATGTGAAAGTGGAAGGCAATTATGGATATGTAGGCATCACAGACTATGCACAGAATGCTTTGGGAAATGTTGTTTATGTGGATATGCCAGATGTAGACGACGAGGTTGAAGCAGGCGAGGAATTTGGTGCCGTTGAAAGCGTAAAGGCTGCAAGCGACCTCAATTCTCCGGTCAGCGGAACCGTTGTGGAAATCAACGAGGAACTGGAAGATACTCCGGAACTTGTCAACAAGGATGCTTTTGCCAACTGGATTATCAAGGTTGAACTATCTGATAAATCGGAGCTCGACAATTTGATGGATTGCAAGACTTACGAGGAGTTCTGCGCTAAAGAAAAGCATTGACATTACATACCTTTTATTTTTCATGAATCGGAAATTGTCATTTCATGATGGTGTCTTGAAGAACATCTGAATGGGCTTCATTTTCTGATTCATGAAAAGAGTCATTTCCCTTCTAAAATCCGAATATTATGGAATATAAGTATTTTCCGCATACCGACGGACAAATCTCTGAAATGCTGAAAGTTTCAGGGGTAGAATCTCTTGACGGCCTTTATGCAGATGTTCCGCCTGAAATACGTTTCAAAGAGGAGTACAACTTGCCTGAAGCGATGAGTGAGACTGAAATTAGGCAATTCTTCCAGAAACTTGGTGATAAAAACAAACAACTTGTGTGTTTTGCCGGTTCTGGAGTCTACGACCATTATTGTCCGGCTGTAGTTGAGCGCATTGTGCAACGTTCTGAATATCTCACTTCTTACACGCCATATCAGGCAGAGATTTCTCAGGGAACGCTGCATTATATTTTTGAATATCAGTCGATGATGGCAGAGCTTACGGGAATGGACGTGTCAAACGCCTCGATGTATGACGGTACAACTGCCACTGCCGAGGCTGCTATGATGGCTATTGCCGCGACTAAAAAGTGTAATACCGTTCTTGTGTCGGAAACTGTTGATGGTAAAATTCTTGATGTGGTCAAGACTTATGCGCATTTTCATGGCTTCGACATCGTGATGGTTGCCGAAGATGGCGGTGTAACAGACAAGACTGATTTTGAAAGGAAAATGTCGGGTGGGGGAGTTGCCGGCGTTATCGTTCAGCAACCAAACCGCTATGGCATTGTTGAAGATTATGCAGGCTTTGCCGACGTGGCTCATACAAACAAGGGACTGCTCATAATGAATAGTGTGGCATCAGACCTTGCTGTTCTTAAAACGCCTGCCGAATGGGGGGCTGACATCGCTGTGGGCGACGCACAGAGCCTTGGCGTTCCGATGCAGTTCGGCGGACCCTACGTGGGGTATATGTGCTGCACGGAAAAATTGATAAGAAAGATGCCGGGACGTATTGTGGGTATGACAAAAGACTCTCGCGGACAGCGTGCTTTCGTATTGACATTACAGGCTCGCGAACAGCATATCCGAAGGCAAAAGGCAACGTCAAACATTTGTTCCAACCAGAGTCTTATGGCTTTGTTCGTAACTGTATATATGGCTGTTATGGGTAAAAGTGGTGTAAAGGAAGCCGCAGAACTGTCGTATGCCGGTGCTCATTATCTTTATGACAAGCTTATTGAAACCGGTAAGTTCAAAGCTAAGTTCCAGAGACCTTTCTTCAATGAATTCTGTGTGGAATATGCCGGTGATGTTGATGAACTGCAGCACAAATTTATCGACAACGGCTTTATGGGCGGAGTAAAGGTAGACGAACATACTGTTATGTTTGCCGTTACGGAACAGCGTACTAAAGAAGAGATTGATAACCTTGTAAAATTAGTCTGACTATGAACAATAGATTATACGGAAATCTGATATTTGAACTGTCGCATCCGGGCAGAAAGGGATATTCGCTTCCTAAAAACAGTTTCGGAGACTATGCCGTTCCTCAAGATATGCGTCGCGAAAAGGATGCTGAACTTCCAGAATGTGACGAGATGACGGTGGTTAGACACTACACCAACCATAGTGGCAATAACTTCGGTGTGGACAACGGGTTCTATCCCTTGGGCAGTTGCACAATGAAATATAATCCTGCCATCAACGAGGAAGTTGCCTCGTTGCCACAATTCAAGCATCTTCATCCTTTGCAGCCGGCAGAAACGGTTGAAGGCGCTTTGGATGTGTGCCGGAATCTGCGCAGGTGTCTTTCTGAAATCACCGGTCTTGCTGATTTTACGCTGAACCCGTTTGCCGGTGCGCATGGCGAACTGACCGGACTGATGGTTATCCGTCAATATCATGAGAGCAGAGCAGACATGAAGCGCACTAAGGTGATTGTGCCGGATTCTGCCCATGGCACCAATCCCGCTTCGGCAGCAGTTTGCGGACTTGATGTCGTGGAGGTGAAAAGCACGGCAGACGGTATTGTTGATGTTGAAGATCTGAAGGGACTTCTCGATGATACTGTTGCTGCGATGATGATGACAAATCCTAACACGCTCGGACTCTTTGAACGTAATATTCCGGAGATTGCGCGGCTCGTGCACGAATGTGGAGCACTGATGTATTACGATGGTGCAAATCTCAATCCAATGCTTGGAGTTTGTCGCCCGGGCGATATGGGATTTGACGTGATGCATATCAATCTGCATAAGACTTTCTCAACACCTCATGGCGGCGGCGGTCCTGGCAGCGGACCGGTTGGAGTGAGAAAGGGCTTGGAACAGTTCCTGCCTGAGAACTGCCACTCTTCACGCCATTCGGCAATACCTTCTTTGAGCAAAGTTTCCGTAGGTCCTTATCATGGCAATTTCGGAGTCATTATGAAGGCTTATGCATACATCTTGTCTCTTGGCAAGGAATACATCAAATATGTGGGTCCGTTGGCAACACTCAATGCTAACTACATCAAGGAATCTTTGAAGGATGTATATGAACTGCCGATAAAAGGTTTGTGCAAGCATGAGTTCGTGTTTAACGGACTTGCCGACAAATCCACTGGAGTAACCACGATGGATGTTGCCAAGCGATTGCTTGATTATGGCTATCACGCTCCTACGATATATTTCCCTCTGCTCTTCCACGAATCGCTCATGATAGAGCCTACCGAGAGTGAGAGCAAGGAAACGATAGACGGCTTTATCGCCGTGATGCGCCAGATTGCGGATGAGGCTAAGAACAATCCTGATGTGTTGAAGTCTGCACCCCACAATACGCCTATCGGAAGAGTTGATGATGTTCTTGCAGCAAAACATCCAATAGTAACCTACAGACAGATGTTGGCAGATGGAGAATAAATATGATTTAATAATTATCGGTGGCGGTCCTGGTGGATACAAGACTGCCACCTATGCAGCATCAAAGGGATATAAAGTCCTTTTGGCTGAAAAGGCAGAACTTGGCGGCACGTGTCTGAATCATGGCTGTATTCCAACCAAGACGTATGCACGCCATGCCGAGATAGTTCAGACTCTGCGGAATGCAGAAACCTTTGGACTTGACAATCTTTCTTTTTCCTTTAACTTTCAGAAGGCTTTCGAGCGCAAGAATGTTGTTGTTGAAAGTCTCCGTCAGGGCATAGCTTCTTTGCTTTCCGTTCCGGAGATTACATTGGTGAAAGGATGTGCTGTGCTGAGGTCTGCCAATTCAATAGTTGTCGATGACAAGGAATATTTCGCAAAAAACATTATCATAGCAACAGGCTCCTCTTCAAAAACTCTTCCGCTCGAGGATTTGTCTTCTGATATGGTGTGCGATTCCACTTGGCTTTTGGATTCGCCTACTTTGCCCGGGCGTATCTGTATCGTCGGGGCTGGAGTTATCGGTATGGAATTTGCCAGCATCCTCAATTCTTTTGGCTGCGAGGTGAGTGTCGTGGAATATATGAAGGAGTGTCTTCCGGCTCTTGACTGTGAAATTGCCAAACGCCTGCGCAAGTGTCTCGAAAAGCGTGGCGTGGCGTTCTATATGCAGTCTTCGCTGATTGCAGCATCAAACGGTAGCGTTGCTTTCAGCAGAAAAGACAAGGAAACGAAACTTGATGTAGACAAAGTCCTGCTTGCTGTAGGAAGAAAGCCCAATGTCGAGGGACTGGGACTTGACGCCGTGGGCATTTCTTATGACAAGGGGGGAATAAAGGTTAATGAAAATATGCAGACCAACATTCCAACCGTCTTTGCTATAGGCGATGTGAACGGCAGACAGATGCTTGCCCATGCTGCTGAAATGCAAGGCAAGAGGGTGGTGGATTATATCGTTGCTTCGGAAACGGGAGAGAAATCAAAGCTTGCAGATGATATCCGTCTTGACATTATGCCTGCCGCAATATTCACTAATCCGGAAGCTGCATGTGTAGGCAAAACGGAAGAACAGCTTAAAAACGATGGAATAGAGTATGTTTGCAAGAAGCATTATTATCGTGCCAACGGCAAAGCCGTGGCAATGGGCGAAACGGAAGGAATGTTGAAATTGCTTGCCCTTGCCGACGGAAAAATCGTGGGATGCCATGTCTATGGTGCCCATGCTGCCGACCTTGTTCAGGAGGTCAGCGCCCTTATGTGTAGGGACACCACGATACAGCAGCTTCGGAATATCACGCATATTCATCCCACATTGAGTGAAGTAATTGTTGGATAATAATTGAAACTTTATCAAAATCAGAAATTTGAATAATAATAAAAATAAGACATGAATTTTTTTAAGAAACTCTTTGGCGTAGCGCCAGAAGAAAAAGAACAAACACAAGAGGAAAAGTTGGCAGAGGCAACGAAGAATTTTGATATTCTAAAATACGATGGCGTCAAGGCTCTGAAAACCAGTCAGTATGACTATGCCGTTGAGTGTTTCAAGCATGCGCTTGATATAAAAGAGGATTTGGAAATAAACGACTATCTCTCGCAGGCCTACACCGCACTCGGGGATTTGTCTGAGGCATACCGCCAGTTGCAGAAACTTGCTGATGCCCAACCAGGCAATATCGACATCTTTATCCGTATGGCGCACATCGCCTATATGATGGAAGATTATGTTGTTATGGGAACGGCATGCGAGAAGGCACTCCTTGTGGATAAGGATTCTCCCGAAGCATTGTATCTGTATGCCAAATCCTGTGTCGGAACAAATGATACCGCCAATGCCGTGGCTATGCTTACAAAGGCAATATCCGTAAAGGATGATTATGCCGAGGCTTATCTGCTGCGTGGTGAGGTATTGCTTGAGGATGACAAACTCGACGAGGCCGACGAGGATGCCTCATATCTTATGGAGAAATATCCTGACAATGAGGATATCCTTATGCTCAAGGCCAATATCGAGGTGAAACGTGGCAATACGTCTGCGGCTATCGGCTATCTTTCCAAGGTCATTGAATCTAATCCTTTCCGTGTTGAGGCCTACAGACTTCGCGGCACGTTGCGCCAGCAGACTGGTGATGAATCAAGTGGGCAGGCTGATCTGGATTATGCAGACGAACTCTCTGCCCAGCAGGAGGTTCCACAAGAGGATATTGAAAAGAAAACGCGCGAGCAATATTCAAATGCCAGTGTAATATAAACTTGAATAAATATTATCGGAAGATAATGTTTTTAGACGAAAACCTATAAAACCCCCGATGCCGTTTTGCAAGCCTTCGGCTTATTGTATAAAGCAAGGTATGTACTTTAGAGAGCAAGCTCT
>CAKQDG010000080.1 GCA_934219025.1 uncultured Prevotella sp.
GACGGATTCGAACCGCCGACCCTCTGCTTGTAAGGCAGATGCTCTAAACCAGCTGAGCTAAACGCCCTTGCTCTTGTTAAGCGGTTGCAAAGGTATGAAGTTTTTTCTTTCCCTCCAAATTTTTTGCTGTTTTTTTTCAGTTTGGCATGATTTTTTCTTTCTGCGGCGTTGTTTGGCGGGAATAAAGCAGTGCTTCACTGTCGGTATAGCTATGGTTTGCCCGGAGTATACCTATGCTGCACTTTCGGTACCAAGTTGCTTCTCTGATTTGGTACTGCGAGTTCCTTTTTCTTCCTCCCCTGCTTTTAGTCTGCATCATTCATGGGATGATACAGGATTGAGCTATCATATATTCAAGTTTCGGATTTATAATACAGACTATGTGAAATCATACCTGTTTCGGGTGATTTTGGCGCAAGATTAGCCGTGAAATGTTAAAATCAAACTACAAAACATTCATTTTCATTATTATAGTATAAAACATTTAAACATTCTTAGTATATTTGTAGAGCAAATTATTAATTATCCTAAAAACAACAAGTTTTTATTTATGAAAAATCATCTAAAACATCTCCTTCTGGTAGCAGTGCTCGCCATGGTTGGCACGGTATCTGCGGTTGCTCAGTCAGCCCTCAGAGGAAAGGTAGTTGATGCGGAAACGGGCGAGCCTCTTATCGGCGCAACAGTTTCCGTAGGTGGAATCAATGCGGCAACCGATATCGACGGTGTCTTTGTAGTAAAGGGCGTAAAGCCCGATGCTCAAGTACAGATACAGTATATCGGATTCAAGACGAAAACGGTGAAGCCTTCGCCACGCAGCCGCGGCGAACTGGGAACCATCAAGCTTGAAACCGACGGCAGAACGCTTAGCGACGTGATCGTAACTTCGCAGATTGCCGTGGCACGAAAGACTCCGGTGGCTGTTTCGTCTGTGCCGATGTCGTTTATCGAAGAGAAAATCGGAACTCAGGAATTCCCGGAAATCCTGAAGTCTACACCGGGCGTTCACGCCAACAAAGAGGGTGGCGGCTACGGCGACTCGGAGATTTACATGCGTGGTTTCGACAATACAAACATCGCCGTGATGGTGAACGGTGTGCCGATGAACGACATGGAGAACCAGAACGTTTACTGGTCTAACTGGGCTGGTCTGACCGACGTTACCCGCACAATGCAGACTCAGCGCGGACTGGGAGCTTCAAAGGTTTCTTCTCCTTCTGTGGGCGGCACTATCAATATCATCACAAAGGCTCTCGAGGCAAAGAAGGGCGGTTCGATATATTATGCCATGGGCAACGACAACATGAACAAGGTGATGTTCACCGTTTCAACAGGTATGTCGAAGAGCGGATGGGCCATGACCCTGCTCGGCTCGAAGACATGGGGCGACGGATATGCACAGGGCACCGACTTCACGGGATACACCTACTTTCTGAACATCGCTAAGCGCATCAACGACAAGCACCAGCTGTCGTTCACTGCCTTCGGCGCTCCACAGGAGCACTATCAGCGCAAGGGCGCCCTGACCCTGGCAGAATGGAAGATGACGGAGCAGGTTTGGGGTATCACAGACCACAAATACAACTCTTCTTACGGTTTTGACAAGAACGGACAGCGCAAGACTGCCGAATACAACGTTTACCACAAACCGCAGTTCAGCCTGAACCACCAGTGGCAAATCGACGACAAGTCGTCGCTCAGCACCGTATTGTATATGTCTATCGGACGCGGATACGGATACAGCGGACAGGGTAACGGCACTTACGGATACTCCTACACCGACTGGTATGGAGCCAACTACGGCGTGTTACAGACAAAATACCGCAACGCTGACGGAACCTTCGACTACGGAGCAATTCAAGACATCAACGAGCAGAGCGAACACGGATCTATGCTCGTGATGGGTAAGCTGAAAAACTATCACAACTGGTATGGACTGGTTTCTACTTACAACACCAAGTTCGGCAAGGACATCGACTTCTACGGAGGTATCGACTTCCGCGCATACAAGGGTGTGCACACTAACGAGATTATCGACCTGTACAACGGTAAATACTATATCGACTCTTCACGCCAAAACGCAAAGGCAGAAAACAACGTGAACGCTTCTAACCCTGACTGGGTGAACCAGAAGTTGGGCGTGGGCGACGTGATGTATCGCGACTTCGACGGACACGTGGTTCAGGAGGGAGCCTTCTTCCAGACTGAATATTCGAAGAACAACCTCTCGGCTTTCATCGCCGGATCGCTTTCAAACACTTCTTACTGGCGCTACGACCGCCTCTACTACGACAAGGATCACGCCAAGTCGGAGACAAAGAGCTATATCGGCGGAACTATCAAGGGCGGTTTGAACTACAACTTCAACGAGCACCACAATGCTTTCTTCAACATGGGATACATCAGCCGCGCTCCTAAGTTCAGCACCGGCGTGTTCCTCACTTCTTATACAAGCAACGTAACGAACCCGGATGCCCACAACGAGAAAGTTCTCTCGTTCGAACTCGGCTACGGCTACCGCACAAAATGGCTGCAGGTGAACATGAACGCTTACTGGACAAAGTGGATGGACAAGACCATGGCTAAGCAGGTGTCTGTAGGTACGGCTCAGGTGGACGGATATATCAACATGACCGGCGTTGACGCACGCCACCAGGGCATCGAGCTCGAAGTGAAGGCAAGTCCGCTATACTGGCTCGACCTCAACGGAATGTTCTCTATCGGCGACTGGCAGTGGGACAGCAATGCAAAGGGCTACGTGTATGACGTCAACGGACAGCCGCTGACAAAAGACGGCGAAGTGGCAAGCGGCGTAATGGCAGAAGACCACCAGTGGGCTGCCATCAAGCTAAAGGGCATCCGCGTGGGCGGTTCTGCACAGACCACGGCTGCTCTCGGCGCAACGGTGAAGATTGGCAAGCAGATTCGTATCGGTGCCGACTGGACTCTGTATGCCCGCAACTATGCCTACTATCAGATTAGCGCAAGCAACCTGTCGCTCGGCAAGGAAACAACAGTGGCCGACCCTTGGAAGGCTCCTACGGCAAGCCAGGTGGACCTGAACGCATCTTACAAGTTCAAGATTGCAGGACTGAACGCCACAATCTCAGGAAACGTGAACAACCTCTTCGACTACCAGTATCTGGGCAAAGTGTGGAACCCACGCTCCGGTGCGGCAAACAAGGACAACATTTACGGATTCTATGCCTTCGGACGCACATTCAGCACAAGACTGAAGGTTAATTTCTAATCACACCTATTAATATATATAAGAATATCGATTATGAAAAAGATATATTTACTGTCGGCTGTAGCTCTCTTGGGACTGGCCTCTTGCGATGACTTCGACGATCAGTTCCACCTCGGCAACCAGTTTGGCGACGTGAAGAAAGGCACCATAGTACTTACAGACGAAGACTACAGCACTATTGCCAACCTTGCAGCCAACAAGGAACTTGCGGCAAAGCTCGACGCCGAATCCGGCACAACGGCATATACCGAGGCTTTGCAGAAGCTGAAAGACCAGAAGTACTTCGGCACGATGATTACTGCCGACCAGTTTGTGCCGGCTTTCCTGCAGAACAAATATCCGGAGTCTGACCTTAACTCTTCGTTCAAAGTTACATACAACGAGTATTGCGGCAAATCGGAATATCTTGCCGACTTCAACAATCTCATAGGCGAATACACCCTCACTGCCGACAACTACAGCACGGCATGGGACGGCAAGTCGACTGCCGCATATCTCACCCCTGCCACAGTGGGCAAGATTCCGACAGTGCTCGACGAGGCTTATCCTAATGCCGAAGAGGGAAACATCGCCGTGGTGAACTATGCTTACTCCGACTTTGAGCCTGCCGGTGGTGCAGCTGAAGTAACCTACTCTAAGATTTCTGACGTCATTGCCAACACTGCCGGCGGAGAATACAACGTGAAGGGCATCGTTTGCGCTACTTATTCGCGCGGTTTCCTCCTTACCGACAAGACGGGATACATTCTTGTATTCAAGACAAGCGAGGTGAACGTAGGCGACGAGGTGGCCGTGAGCGGAACAACTTCGCAGTATGCCGGACTGATGCAGTTCCCAAATACGGCTGAGGTTACTGTGACCAAGGCTGGCAAGGAACCGAACTACAAGCAGCCTTCCCCAAAATTCCTTGACGCTGCCGGATTTGAGGAGTATTTCAACAGTCCTAAGGTTGAATTCGTAAGATATGCCGGAAAGCTCACCATATCGGGAACCTACTACAACGTGGAAATCAACGGAACAGAAAAGCAGGGCAGTCTGTCGTATGTTCCAACGGGAATGATCGACCCGAGTCTTGACGGCGCATACGTTATAGTACACGGTTATGCCATCGGCACATCGAAAAGCACATACCTCAACACCATGGTTACAAATGTTGAGAATGCGGCCAATTCTGCCAAAACAAGAAATGTGATGCGCGCCGCTGCCAACGGTGGAGCAAACACCTCGGCTGTATACAAGTATTCTAACGGCAAGTGGTCTCTCTACACCGCCGGCGACGCCAAGGTTATCGCTGCTCAGCCGGAATGGTACAACCTGATTGGTTCTACCACTATGGCAAAACCGGAGAACTATCTCCCTACCCTATTGCAGCGCGAATATCCGTTTGCTGAAGACGGACAGAAGGTTGCCGTGGTTTACCGCAAGGCTGCATCAAAGATGGCTGTGGTGGAATATACTTATAGTGCTACTGAAGGATGGGCAGAGTCGAAGGAATACAAGAAGGAGACTACAACCTTCGCCAAGACAGAAAACGGATTTGAAGCACAGATAAGTATATATCTCAACAGCACACTGTGTGGCGACGAAGGCGGTTTCAGTATCTTCAACGTAAACCTGAACACCCTGAACTACGTATGGCAGAACACTACAAACTACGGTTGGAAAGCTTCTGCCTTTGCCAACAAGACGAACACTGCTTCTGAAAGCTGGCTCGTTTCGCCGGCTCTCAACATGAAGAAGGCCAAGAACCCGGAGATTGTATTCGACGAGGCCATGAACTTCCTCGGTTCAAACAATATCGAAGACTTCCTCTCTGTAAAGGTTTCAACAGACTTCGACGGCAAGGATGTAAATGCTGCTACATGGGAAACGATGAACATCACAGGTTCTACATCTACAGATGGTCAACACATCGCGGGCAGAACCGACGGTGCGTCATGGACATTCTACACCATCGACCCGGTATCCCTCGCGCAGTTCGCAGGCAAGACTGTACACATTGCATTCGTTTACAAGAGCACAGACGCCGTGGCTCCTACTTACGAATTCAAGAATATCATAGTTAGAGAAAAGGAAGTGGCTGAATAAATTCAGTTTTCAAATAACAGCAAAAAGAAGATGCGCCCCTCACATGGAGCGCATCTTTTTTTTGATATATTATGTTTCAAGTATTTGCGGGCAACCTTAGCGTGTATCAATAATATTTGCCAACTGATTTTCCGTTTCTTATTATCGTTATGCCTCTATGCAGAGGTTTCGACAGGCGTCTGCCGTCGATAGTCCAATACGTCGGTTCATCCGTTGCAGCTGATGCATCTACGGCATGGATTCCGGTTGTGGCAACATTGATGGACACAGGAATGGATTCGCCAGAGGCATACACCGCAGTTACGGAATATTCGTGGTTTCCAGCATCAGCAGGCACACTGCACGAAGTTGTGGAAACGTTTTTGTACAGTAAGCGGTCCTTGTAAACATTATACGACAAAGGATTGCCGCTGGCAATGCTATACGAAATATCGTCAAGTCCCAGCCACAGGCTACTGCCATTGGGGTCGAAGCGCTCAATGGCAAAGTAGAGCGCACCGTCGGGGATACTGAACGTGTAGTTCTTCCACTCGCCTTCGGTCTCCACCCTCGCCTCGCCAGCCTTCTGGAAGTCGGCTGGATTTGTCGTGTCGGTGGAATACGACATTATCAGATTCTCGGGGTATGACACTCCGTTTGCAGCCTCGCTCTTGGCATAGAACGAAACGGTCTGTGCCTTGCCGGAGAGCAGCGGACTGATGAGCCACTTGTCTGAACCCGAGATGTCGCCGTTTTCATCAACACCATAGAAGGTGGACAGATACTGATAGCCTGAGTGTCCGGGATAAGTGTCGCCAGCATCGTAAGTATCATCAAAATTCGTCAAGATAAAAGCACAGCTCTCTCCCTCATGCGGAAGTTTCACGTCAGAGAAGAGCCCGCCCTGCAGCGTCTCGTCATTGCTATAGCATATCCACGACGAGAAGTTGTCGGCGGTCCATGGCTCATAACTCTCGAAGTCCTCGGTGACTTCCTCCGAAGGATTGGCAGGAGCCTTCCATGTGAGTGTTACATCAGAGCCATCGCTGCTGCCGGAAAGATTTTCCACAGGCGACGATTTGGGCAAGTCCACACTTACAGACTTCTCCCACTTGTTGTTGTCGGGTTTCTCGTCGCCCGCAAATTCCACACTGACAGACACTTTTCCCTGTTGTTCACTGAATACGCTTGGAATTACTCCCAGACTAAAGGCTTTAGCATCGCCAGGAATAATAGTTCCACGTTCGCCTTCATAGATTTTCTCATCGTTCCATTTTGCAACAACCTTATAGTCAGAAACCTTTTTCTGTCCGGAGTTGTATACAAAGAAACCGATTCTCAATTCCTCGCCTGCCCTCACCCTGTCGTTGCATTTCGCAATGACCTGCAAGTCATTGTCCAATGCGTCGAGAACATGTATGTCGTCGAGAAAAAGGGAGTCGCCGGCAACGGCATCGCTGAACTGGAAGCGGAGAACCACATAGCGTGAATCTTTCACATCAGACAATGACAGTTCCGTGGTTTGCCAACTGTCATTGAGGTCAATCTTGCCAAGCTCTATCTTCTCGCCATTCTGCTTCTGTGCAATTGCCGATATCATGCCGTGCGCTCCCTTTCCGGAAAAGCGCAATACGGGGTTCACGGCGTCAGCGAGACTTATCTTGCCGGTATTGAA
This sequence comes from uncultured Prevotella sp., assembly GCA_934219025.1. Lineage (GTDB taxonomy): Bacteria > Bacteroidota > Bacteroidia > Bacteroidales > Bacteroidaceae > Prevotella. Next base: position 6,993 of record CAKQDG010000080.1, read on the forward strand.
CGACATTGTTTCCTTGCCGTCAGACTTCCATCCTATGGAGCCGCTGCCAGGCATGGGCGTACTGCTCTGCTCGCTGATTACCGGCAGTGCGGCATTTGCCGACGAACGGGAATACCACCATAGCGTGCCATTGAGCTCGCCGTTGCTAACAGTCTCTTCAAACGGCAGTTGGTACGGTTTGCCGATTAACTTTGTATTGGCGTCGATATAGTTGAACGTACCGATGCCGGCAATGTTGAGCGGAGCAATAAGATAGTTGGCAATAGCCTGTTCGCCCTCGTCGGGATTCTTGTTGAAGTCATATGAAGTCACCGCCACATCGGTGGTATCAATAGGCAGCGCCACTGGTCCGTTATAGCTCTGTATCAGTTGTGCAATGACGTATTTCACCTGCGACGGATCAACATACCCCCCGTTTACGCCCTTGGTAGGCACAGGAGCCCATGATGCAGTAAGCGAAGGCATATCGTCGTGAAGATATGATGAGTTTATGTCTACGGCATCTGCCACGTCCTGTCCGGTATATACATTCACCGTAGCCGCCTTACCCTCGCTACCGTCGGCAAAAGCAACGATGGTATATTTGTTGTTACCCTGCTCTGTATTGTTGTCAATCACGGTAAGTACGCTACCAGGCACGGGGCTTTTTACAAGAGCCACAGTGATGCCTTTTCTCGTAACGCGTATGCTGTCGATGGCGTTTAGAGCATTGCCGTTTTGATCTTTTGCCGGGGCTGTAAAGCGCAGTGTGGCTTGTAGTCCTCCATTCTCGGCAGGTGTGGCAGAGATATCGGTAACAGCATCCGGCGCACTTGCCTTTGTTACGGCTTTCACCGACACGTTGTCGACAAAGAGATAGAATTTCCACGGGTCGCTCATGGCATGAAAGCCAAAATAATAGTTGCCAGTTGCAGCGGGTGTGAATTTCTTTGTTACCACCATACGGTCGGCATATTTCTTTGCCACGTCGAAACCATCGGCAAGCACTTCGGTGAGAGCAGAAACTGTGGCGTCATTGCCATATCTCACCTCCAACCGTTCCTTGTCGCTTGTTGATGCGCACCAGGTTTCAAACGACATCTCGTATTCCACGCCCTTGGTCATCTTGATGCCAGGTGTAACGAGCCAGTCATTGGCCTGGTTCGACCTGTGGTAAGTATAGAAGGCAACGCCCTGATTGCCGGCATACGATTCGTTGTCGGTAAAACTCCAGGTCTTTCCGTCGTTGTTGGCGTCAATAACGGAGAAATCGCCCAACCCGGAATCGAAAGTTTCGAGAAACGGCGTCTGCACTATGGTCTTTGCCATGCTCCGGTGCTGAAACGTGGCGTGTTTTCCGTTTTCAGTAATATTTGCCAGCGTAATTGCAGACACAGGCATTCGTTCGACAGCAATGTCTTTGCCGTGCGCCTTGTTATTCAGAGACATCGCATGCTTCTGCAACGGCGAAACGCTCTGCGAATGAATTGCGTGCTGCGCATGAATGGACAAAGGAATCATCGCCATAAAAGGCAATAGGCTTTTGATAAAATCTAACTTCATAGGCAAAAATTTGTATTCGTTTAACAATATGCCTGCAAATATAAAGATTTATATTCAAAAAGCGACAATCTATCTCTACTATACTTGTATTTGTGTTGTAATTTTCAAGGAAAGCGTTACTAAAAGTTATCAGAATATAAGGTTTACTTGTCTTCCTCAGTCTGCGTTTTTGGCCAGTTCACAAGAAAGAGTTTCTCCGTGGCACGGGTAAAGGCTGTGTAGAGCCAATGGATATAGTCGGGAGTAAGCATCTCGTCGGTCATGTATCCTTGGTCGAGATAAACGTGTGCCCACTGTCCGCCCTGCGCCTTATGGCAGGTTACGGCATAGGCAAACTTTATCTGCAGGGCATTATAGTACTTGTCTTCACGCACATGTTTCATGCGGTCTGCCTTCAGCGGGATGTCGGCATAGTCGGCAAGCACACCATTGAAGAGCTGCTCGCTCTGCTCATGGGTTAGCGAAGGAGATTCCGACTGCAGGGAGTTGAGTATGACCGTGGCATCAAGTTCATAATTGTCGTAGTCGGGAAATTCAAGCGACAAGTCGGCAAAGCGAAAACCGTAAAGTTCCTGGACGTTGCGCACACGGCGCACCTTGGCACGGTCGCCATTTGCAATGAAGGAAAATGAAGGTCCCTCCAATGAAGCCCCCTCCGGCTCAGCCAATGAAGCCCCCTCCGACTCCCCCAAGGGGGAGAGAGGGTGGACAGAAAGACTTTGAGAGAGGGGCTTTTTATTTGAGAACTGGGAGGAATGGGAGTTCTGGGAGTTTTGGGAGTTCTGGGAGGAATGAGAGGAATAGGAGGACTGAGAATTTTGGGAGTTCTGTGCAATCCAATGGTAATTGTTTCTCACCACCATGAGCATATCGCCCGGCGTGAGTTCTTCCTCCCTGCCAAGCACCATATTCCTTATGCCATTATTAAATATATTGGCGCGTTTGTTGCTTCTTGTAACCACCATCGTCTCGTCTTGTCCCACCTTGCTGTAGCTGCTGGCAAGACCCTCTATGAGTTCATCGCCAGGCACCATAACGATATCGGCAAAGCCCTTGAAACGGATTCGTGGCAGTTGCGTTGCCTCGTCGTGGGTAATCATCTGGCGGATAACGTTGGCATTATAAAGAATTCCGGAGTCGGCAGCCTGACGCAACACCTCGTTCATCTCGGCAGAATACAAGTCGAGCCCGTATGCCCCGGCAATAACGTCACCCATCAAGGCTGGCGACTCTTCCTCGCCTACTGGCGGCAACTGGGCGCGGTCGCCCACAAGCATCAAACGGCAGTTCTCTCCCGAATAAACATATTCCATAAGATCGTCGAGTAGACAGCCGCTACCGAACTGTCCGCCACCGGATGCGAAAGAATCATTTGAAATCATCGAAGCCTCATCAACAACAAAGAGAGTGTCACGCTGCTTGTTGAAATTAAGATTGAAGCCAGTCATGTCGCCAGTGAAGGTCTTTTGCCGGTAGATGCGGCGGTGTATGGTAAATGCGGGCACCCCGGCATTCATCGAGAGAACCTTTGCAGCACGCCCCGTTGGTGCGAGTAAAACTACTTTTTGCCGGAGCGACACAAGGGCATTTATCATAGCGGAGACGATAGAAGTTTTTCCTGTTCCGGCAGAACCGCAAAGCACCATCGCCGGGCGGTCGGCCCGGCTCGCCATAAACTGGCAAAATGTATGTATTGCCTTATTCTGCTCCGCCGTTGGTTTGAAGCCGAAATGAGTTACTATTATGCGATGAAACTCATCTAATGTCATAATTCTATCCCTCCTTGATAATCCAGTCGCTGATGGTGCGCTGTTCGCTGGAGAAGTTCACACCGATTTTATATAGGCGCTTGCCGTCGGCAGAATATGGAATAAGGTATCCCTTGTCGTCAATCTGCTTTATTGCCTCCTCCGACGAACCGTCGTATTTC
>CAKQDG010000081.1 GCA_934219025.1 uncultured Prevotella sp.
CTGCCGAAGTCATACAGCACCTGCGCATTTACCTGCGCCTTGACGCTCGCCGTGCATAGTGTCAATGCCGAGAGCATTAGGATTAGATTTTTTTTCATTTTTTCAATCTTTCAATTTTTCAATTTTCAAATCTTTCTCTCCGCATACGGAGCAAGCATATCCTTTAGAACAGAAGACTTGACTGTAAAGCTCAAACATGTCTGCATCTTCTGTTTCAAGAAGAGTGGCGATATTATCGGTCAGTCCTTCACCGGTGAGTTTCAGCAGCGACTCCTTACGGGTCCATAGCCGGGCAAACTCCGAACATGGATTTGCGGCGTTCTTTATGTTCATCCTCTCTTGCTCGCAGAATGCCGCCCCCAAAACATCTTCAGGAAGACAATGGGGAATTTCCTCGATGTCGCACCCCACTGGCTTGTCGCCGACAACACACATCACGCCCTTTCTGCAATGGCTAAGATTGAAATGGATGTCAGGATAATTCAGAAGAAATGGTTTCCCGTTTTCCCCGTATCCGAATTCCGCCTTCACGTCGTTTCCATACTCCAGGCGGAGTGCCTTGCGGAGCAACAGGTATGCACGGGCACTTTGCAGTCTGTCAATGGGAAAACTGTAGTTCATGGCTATCGCCTTTCGCCAACCGGGGAGCTGATCCAAAGACTGCTCAAGATCTCTGCCTACAGTCCTTTCGTCTATGTCCTCTATGTATATCTTCATCATGAGAGTGCCGGTACGGTTTGGTCTGCCTTGTCGTGAAAGACACTGGTTGTCGTGTTCTGATGGAAGATATAGTCGTATTTCAGTTCGCCATACATACCCTTAACAATAGTCAGTCCGATTTTGTCTACCTCTTTGTGCTCAATCGGGTTAAACGGTCGGGCATCGTCACACAGGATGAGCTTCACACCTTCTGGAATTAAAACAAGGCGGTAGTCAATGTAGCGCTTTTTGCCTCCTACTTTCAGTCCGTGGGTAATGATATTGTTTATCAGTTCCTCGGATGTCAGCTCTATATGCATTGCCATATCTTTGCCTACTCCGTTTTTTCCAAGGAAATCCCTTGCAGACGCCAATGCCTCTGCCATACTGCTGAAGTTTGGCTCTATTGAAGTTTCAAATCCTATATAGTCGTCGTACTTAGGCACGAGTATCAACGGGCAACGGCTCTTGTCGCGCCATACGCCAAGTGTCGAAATTATTATGATACATACTGCCGTAAACAGCTGTCCGAAGGCAAAGCCCCACCACACATGGTCTATGCAAAACTCTGCAAACAGCCAAATGCCGAAAGTTGGGGCAAGCGACTGGCATACCGACAGGAAGGTTGCTATCTTACTGTTGTCGTACAACTGGTATATGGGCAACAGCAGATATAGCATGCACATCAGAATTATATTGGCAGAAAACGGAGGGATAGCCTCTACCGCTGCCTGCAGGTAGCGGGGAGATGAAACGCCAAACAGCAGCGACACATACTGCGGAGCGAAAATCAGCGGCATAACAAAGAAGAAAAAGCATACTGCCATAAACCCGTAGGCACGACGTATTGTCATCATCACTCCGCTACGGTCTCCGGCACCTTTCAATATCGAAGCAACCGGCTGGAAGGTCTTTAATGTTCCGGAAAGGATTATCATCGATATTTCAAGAAGATACATGCACACGGAGAGTGCCACGATGCCTATATCACCGAGATACTTCATTATGACACAGTTGTTGCCCCACAGCTGCACGGCAATCAACATGGTGGCAAGGCCAAAGGGTATGCCTTCGGCTACGGATTTCCCTAACGTAGGCATGATATCATGATACACAAGCTTCAACGACTCTTTTTTCATGAAATGCGGAATCAGAAACAATACCGACACAACATTTGATATCATCGTGGCATATGCCGCACCAGCTACCCCCCAGTCGAACAAATCGATGAACATATAGTCGAGGAATATGTTTACCAAAGTGGCTGCGACAATGGACAGGCTGACACGCTTCGGACTGCCGTCTACCGTTACGAACATCTCCAACATTATCGAGAGCATGAAAAACGGAGCGGCAATTACCGTTACGAAGAAATAGCTGGCTGTTACGCCAAACAGACTTTCTTCCGGACACAGGGATCTGACAATAGGCTCCAGGCATGTTACCCCTATAACAAGGAGCACTACCGACATGACGAACGCCAATATCATCACGCCTGAAAAGATATGGTTTGCCTTCACATGGTCGCGGTTGCCGATAGCCACGCCGACGAGCATGGAACTGCCGGCTCCGACCAATACCGTCAAAGCATAAAGCAACTGAATTACCGGACGGCAGATATTGACACTGCTCATCGCCTGCTCGCCGTCGAAATGACTCAACATCAATCCGTCGACCATGGAACCGAGCTGACTTGCCGATACGGTGAGTATGGAAGCCAGCAGAAAGCTGTTGAAAGCCTTGTTTACGAGATATGGATTTCGCTTTTGTTTCATCTATCAGCTGAAATTAAATTTTGTCGAAGAAGCCAAAACCATTTATCGACTTTACCAACCTCTCTATATAATCCCACGAAGTGAACGGCCAGTAATAACCAAGGCGATACAACACCTGGGTTGTGTATGAACTGCTGTAGTCGATGTATCTCACGTCATGCTCGCTGTTGTTCGAATATGCCAGTATCGGCTGCAGGAACTCGCTTCTGGAATCGTCTTCCATCATCTTGCGCACCCGCTCATTAAACTCATTCCTTTCAACAGGAGTGATTTTCATTCCTATCACCTCCATGCTGCGCAACACGTCGCCAAGGGGCAACGTATGGTTGTTGCAGGGATGCAGAACTATCATTTGGCGCGGTGTCTTGGCAAGTAGCCTACTTGCACGGCACACTTCGTCGATTGGTGAGAACTCGCACGGCTCGTCCATCATGTCATACGATACGCATCCCAACTGGGCAAAGGCTCTCAATCTGCCCATAAAACCGTTTGTGCGGAAGTTTATCTGGAACTCGCCGTCGGCATTTCGGGAAGCAAGAGTTGCCACGCGCAATATTTTTGCATTCAGACTGTTGTCTCTAACAGCCTCGAAAACAAGCTTTTCAGCATTATACTTCGACTTGATATACTGGTTGTCGAGCGATTGTCCGAAGTCGAACATGTGTTCGGTGAGCCTCGTGTCGGGCGAAGGCACCCCGTCTACGCTCAATCCACCAATACTGATGGTAGAAATCTGCACAAGTCTTGTATCTGTCTGCAAGCACCATCTAATAATATTGCGCACACCTTCCACATTGACTTTCTCTATATCGTCGCCAGCTGAAAAATGCTTCACGTTGGCTGCACAGTTTATCGCCGTATCTGCCTCGATATTGAGCGTGTCGAATGTCGAAGCATCGGTAACGTCTCCGTTGATTACGAATATCCTCTTGCCGAAGAGCTCTTCATACGTATTGTCGAAATAATAAAACAGAAGAGAGCGCAAGCGACTTTCTGCCGGCATATCCTCCTTGCCGCGCAATATGCAGTAAATGCGTCCCGTTTCGTTTTCTATCAGTTCACGAAGGAAATGGATACCCATAAAGCCAGTAGCACCGGTAAGCAAGACATCGCCAAGCGGTTGGCTCTCGTTCTCGCTCAGACTGTCTATGGTGTTGGCGTCGAGCAGTTGGGCAAATTCAGATTTTTTAATATTTCTGTCCGGCTCTGTCGCTACGGTCTGGTGTACCGGCGCCCCTGATGCTCCATCGGCCTTGCCTTTCAGATATGCAGCAAGCACACGTGGGGTTTTACATTCAAAGATGTTCTTGAATGAAAGTTTGTAGTCTTTTAGCGTCAATGCAGCCACAACTTTTATCGCCGACACGGAAGTGCCGCCCAACGTAAAGAAATTGTCGTTGGCACTTATGCGCTCTATTCCAAGCACCTTGGAGTAAGCCTCGGCAATATCCGTTTCCATCTCGCCTTCCGGTTCGGCATAAGCCGATACGGTAGCTTGCTCTATCACAGGCTCCGGCAAAGCCTTGCGGTTCACTTTTCCGTTTGGAGTAAGTGGCAACTCGTCCATTTGCATGTATGCGTCGGGCACCATATATTCGGTTAGCGACTGCGACAGGTTTTCACGCAGTTTGTTGCTGTCTATTTCGCAGTCGGCTGTATAGTATGCACAAAGATGCTGCATGCCTCCGATTTCCTTTACAACGACGATGGCGCTGCGGATGCCTTCGTAACGGCATACTGCATTTTCAATCTCGCCGAGTTCGATACGGAAGCCTCGCAACTTCACTTGTGTATCGATTCTGCTGATATATTCAAGTTGTCCGTCGTCGTTCCAGCGGCACAGGTCGCCGGTATGATACATGCGCACTTTGCGCCCCCATCTGTCTTTCTGGATAAACGGACAGTCGCCGAAGACTTTTGCCGTTTGGTCATCTCTGTGCCAATAGCCGAGACTTACCTGTATTCCGGCGAAACACAGCTCTCCGGGAATGCCCTGCGGCAAGATATTTCCGGTTTCATCCACTACAAAGTTCCAGCAGTTTGCCACCGTTGTTCCTATCGGTATCTCGTTGATTCTCTCTCCAGGCTTTATCAGATAGTAAGTGGCATCAACAGTACCTTCTGTCGGTCCATAAGTATTCAGAATCTCGATGTGGTCGCTATAGACAGGCGGTAGCTTTTCGCCGCCAGCCGTTATGAAACGCACCGACAGATCGCTGAAAGTGTTGAGCAAGAGACACGTTACGGCTGTAGAATAGCCTCCACCGGTAATATGGTGGTCGTACAGGAACTGTCGGATTTCTCCCAAATCCTTTCTTATGTCAGACGGCATGAGATGGAAAGAACCACCAAGGGTAAGTATCGGGAACATGTCCTCAACATGTGCGTCGAACGAGAAAGAACTATGACCGCTGATACGGTCAGCGGCAGTCAGCTTCTCCATATAGATTACCGTGGCTATAAAGTTATGCAAGCCTGCCTGATGAAGACGTGCTCCCTTTGGGGTGCCTGTAGAACCGGAAGTATAAATCATATATGCCACTCCTTCTGGCTTCGACAGGTCTATAGGTGTGGCTTCAAGAGCCTTTGCCTTGATGCCAGGGTCGGCAAAGATGTCGTCGATAAAGAACGGCTGTGCATTGCCTATGTTGAATTCGCCTTCGGCAAGTGTGGCTTCGAGTACGTCATGTGTTGTTATGAGCAATTTCGATTCTGAGTCTTCAAGCATAAACGACAGGCGTTGGTTTGGATATTCAAAATCGAGTGGCACATAAGCTGCCCCGCATTTATGGAGCGACAACACGATGAGCGGAAATTCCTTTGTACGCTCAAGCATCACACAAACGAGGTCGTCCGGTTTTATTCCTTCTTCCAGGAATTTGTGGGCAAGGAGATTGGAATAGATATCCATTTCTTTATACGACAGTTCGCTATTCGCGTCTGCCACCGCCAGGCGGTCAGGGGTCTTGTGTGCCTGTTCCACGAAAAGGTTTGCAAATGTCTTTGTAACATCCATTTCCACCTGTGGTCCCATACCGAGTGTCATCAGTCTGTCTTGCTCTTCATCTGTGGTGATGGCAAGAGAATTTACCGGCGTTTCGCTATCTGCCGCCGACATGCGTTGCAGCAGAGCCGCGATTGCCTTGCCAAAGGTTTGCATTGTGGCTTCTGAATAGATACTGCTGTCGTATTCTATCTCGAATTCAAGTTGGTTGTCTGCCCTATTCCATACGTCGATAGATACAGGTGTCTTCACCGTATCAAGGTGTAACGGTATTTTCTTGCCAGAGGAATTGCCCAAGCTTATTGCATCGTCTAGCACGTCGCCCTGATATGCTACCATTATCTGCGGACTGACGCCGTATCTTTCTACCAGACTTGTGAACGGGTATTTGTCGGCATCTATGGTTGCAAGCATCTGCCGGTGCATATCTTTTACGACATGTGCCACGCTACCACCGGAAAAGTGGCTTACTACCGGCAATGTCTGCACAAACATGCCAAAAGTAGCTGCCAAGTCTGTCGTTTCACGCCCGTTTGAAATAGTTGTTATCATTATATGATGCTCACGAGTGATGCGGTGTAAGGTCTGCATAACTGTTGCCATGACGAGAGAACTTTCCGTAACGCCGAGCCGCTGGGCACATTCGGTTACAGATTGGCGGCAAATGCAGACACGTGTTTTCCGGGCACCGTTTTGTGTCGTTCCGCTTGCTGATGCAGGATAATGAACAGACTCTACTTCACCCATGATACTGTCGAAATATTTTTCTGCTTTTTTGTACCCATTGCCCTTCTGCCAATGGTCGTAAGAAAGGGCATAGTCATAGGCTGTTATGCTTTCCGTATTCAGTTCTTGTCCGCTGTATGCCTTGGCGATATCACGGAGGAGCACGTTCATGGATGTACCGTCGAATGCAATATGATGGATATTCAGCAAGAGCCATGTCTCGCTTCCGTATGTGTATACACGTATGTCATACAGATTATGGTCTATAATATTGAACGGACGGATTTGACTCTGGAAATATTCCTGTGTAGGCTGTTCTTCAAGGGCGATGAGCTTTATATCTGCCGGAGCTTCGTCAAGACGTTCTTGCATTATCTCACCTTCGTGCATCACGAGATGTACCTTTATATATGGGTGGGCAGAGAGCGTTTGCTCTATGGCTTGCTTAAGTTTTTCCAGTTTGATACCGCAGAACTCAAGCAGATATGGTATGTTATACTGCAAGTCGTCGGGATGCTGTTCCCAATCAATATATACTCCAAGCTGGTTTTGAGTGAGCGGATAGTACTTTTGCTTCGGGTAGACCTGTATCTGCCCGTCAGAATCTGTATCGCTGTTCAAGGATTTTATCCATTGGCGTATTTCCGGATGCTTCATCATTGTCTTGGTAGACAGATGTATATTCAGCCGTTGCTGCAACAAAACTGACAATTTTATTGCACCGATTGACGTGAGTCCCATGGACACGAGATTTGTTGTGACTCCAAAATCATCGGTTCCTAGTTGCGCGGCAACGATTTCAAATATTTTCTTCTCTGTCTCGGTCTCCGGCTTTACTATTTCGCCTATTTTTATTTTAGGCAACGGCAGGGCACGGCGGTTTACTTTTCCATTTGGGGTTAGGGGCATATCGTCCATGTGGACATATACTTCCGGCACCATAAACTCCGTGAGCGATTCCCCAAGATATGCCTTCAGCCTGTCGGTATCAACAGTTTTGTCTGAACAATAATATGCACAAAGCATCTGTACGCCATTTATATCCTTAACGTCTACAGCTGCTGACTTTATTCCCTCATAGCGCGACAATACGGATTCTATCTCTCCTATCTCGATGCGCAGTCCGCGCAGTTTCACCTGATTGTCTATTCTTCCGAGGAATACGACATTGCCGGCTTCGTTCCACTTTACGAGATCTCCCGTACGATACATTCTTTTGCCATTGAGTGTAACGAACTTTTCTGCCGTCAGCTTCGAGTTGTTAAGATATTCCCTTCCTACGCCTTCGCCTGCCACGCACAGTTCTCCTGCCATACCACGTGGCAACAGATGCAAATTGTTGTCTACAACATAAAGCTGATAGCCGGCAAGAGGTCTACCGATTGGTGCATCTTCATAGTCGCGGGCAAGAGGATAGAATGTTGAAAACAACGTACATTCTGTTGGTCCATATACATTATAGAAGTCAAACGACGGTTTTTTCATCGGCAGGAGTTTCTCACCGCCTACCGACATCAGTCTTATGGTAGAGAATTCAAACAAAGATGCCAGCTGCGTACCTATCTGGGTTGTAAAGAAGGCAATGGTTAGCTTATTTTCCTCTATATACTGATAGATTGCCGCCAGATCCATACGCATGTCTGAAGGCAAAATATATACCGAACCGCCACACGCCAGCAACGGATATATATCTATCATATGGGCATCAAAACCGAAGTTTGCATAAGCCACGCTTCGGTCGGCTGCCGTAACCTTAAAATCTCTTATATACCAATGACAGAAATTCACAATATTATGCTGCTCCAGCACGCATCCCTTAGGTCTGCCGGTAGACCCGGATGTATAAAGGATCACAAAGCTACAGCCTGGTGTCGGTCTGTCGGTCAGAGTGTCTTTTGCATCCGGCAATGCCATCACTTCATCCCGGTTTATCACATATCCCTTGAATTTAGGCAAGGCTGTAGCTACAAGACTATCCTCTGAAAGGATTAAATCCACTCCCGCATCTTCAATCATATACGAGAGACGGTCTTCGGGGAAGTGGAAGTCGAGCGGCATATAGGCTCCTCCGGCTTTCATCACTGCCAAAGGATAAATCACCATCCACTCGCTGCGGTCTATCATAACGCCTACCACAGTTTCCCTGTCCACTCCATATTTCTGCTGAAGATGAAGAGCAAGTCTGCTTGTAATATCATCAATCTCCCGATATGTATATATGCGGTTTTTAAAAACCACAGCCTGTGCATCTGGAGTTTGTCTCGCCTGTTTTTCAAACAAGTCCACAAGAGTTTCACTCCTGTCGTATTCCATTTCTTCTCCCTTGCCCAAGGCTATAAGCTCGTTCTTTTCGTCTTCTGAGACAATGGAGATTTCTTTCAAGGTATTGTCATAATTAGCCATCAGTTGTGATGTGCAGTTTATCACAGCCTTACACACCTGACGGAGAAAAGCCTCATCATGCAGAGCATCACTCGTCTTTGCCTGTATTTCAAAACTGTCTGCATGCTGATAAACGAAACATATCAAGTCTACGTCTGATGTGGTTCTCGGCAACTGACGGAATTTTATCTTACCTTCATAATATTCAAATTCGCGGTCTATCTTGTCTCCCTGATAAGAAAAGAATATTTGGGGCACACTTTGTATTTCTCTACAAAACATTGGAAATGAAAAATTGTCCATTATACGTGTAATCTGCCATTCCCCATCTGTGTTTTTAAGGAAATCAACGACTTTCGTTTCCGGATTGGCGTCAGCAATCAGCGACACCGTTTTAACAAACATTCCATAGGTGTTTTTCAGAGCCTTGTCATAACGCCCGTGACGCACTGACGCATATGCTGTTTTCTGTTGCCGGCTAAGGCGGGACAAGACTAACGAGAAGGCTGCCATAAACAGGATGTTCGGTTTCACACCATGTTTCTCACACCACTCCAACACCGATGCCTTGTCTTGCGTCTCGCTTACTTCCAATGCGCGGCCTGCTGATGAAGAGAAAGTGTCGGCAAGATGAGTGAATTCCATACCAGAATATTTCTTTTTATAGAAATCCGCAGCCTGGGCAAGCAGGGGAGTCTTCATCATCTGCTGTTCCTCTACAGCATATTCCTGTAGCGTTTTTTCTTCCGGAACGAGTTCCTTACCCTCCAGAGCATCAACAAGGTCTTTTTTCGGGAAGAGTGTAAAAAACGACAATCCGTCTGAAATTATATGATGTATGTCGCATAGAAGATAAAGTCCTTTCTCAGTTTCTATTATCTCAAAGCGGCAGAGAGGTTCCTTGCCAAGGAGTTCAAACGGGCGCATAAAGTCATGCTCTACATATTCCGCCATTTCACTCTCGCTCATTTTCCGCTTCCCGACAGGAATTTCCATTGTCATATCTACAAGTTGGCGCGGTTCGCCCTCATCATTCATAACAATACGGGTATGTAGCGTTTTTCGTTTTTCAAAGATTTTCTTCAAAGAACTTTCCAACATATATGCCGAGAAGTCCGCAGAAAACTTCATTTGGCAGGCAAGGTTATATTTTGTCAATGCAGGTTGAGCCTGACACTCTATGAATATTCCAAGTTGTGATTGGGTTAAAGGATATGTATTTTCCATAATGACACGTATTAAATAATGATTATATTATTACAGACCGAACATTGCCGAGAAGCCTGTAAGGTCGAATACCGTCTTCACTCTTGGCGTCAAATTCTCCACATGCAGTTTTCCGTTTGCCTTATTCGTCAGCTTTAGAATAGAGATAAAGGCTCTTAATCCCGAACTGCTGATATATTCAAGTCCGGAGCAATCTATTACTGTTTTTCCTTTGAATCTCTCGCCTTCGAGAGTATTAATTTCATTCATAAACTTTTCGGCATTTACTGTGTCCAGTCTTCCGACAATAGTTATAATAGTCTTACCTTTTTCTTTTTTTATATCTGTTGTCATAATCTTATGTATTAGCAATATTTATATATCATTTAAGATCAATTTATTCATCAATATATTATCAGTCCCAACACTCCACAGAGCAACATTATCAATATTGGGTTTGCCTTTTTATAGCGTGTCATTACAAACGAAAAGGCAAAGATGGCGATGCTGATCCAAAAATATACGGGGTCTTCGCTAAGCGACCCGAAGTTGTCTTTCGTCATGAGCAACACGGCGGCAGCGGCAATCAGTCCTACGATAGCCGGGCGCAAGCCGCCAAACACGTCTTTTACAATCTTTGAATCTT
>CAKQDG010000082.1 GCA_934219025.1 uncultured Prevotella sp.
AATCTTTAAACGGACAATTTATATATTATTTTATGGAAAAAACGAACAATGTGTGCTGTTAATGAGAAAATCCGTACATGTTCCGCCTAAACGCTTCGGGTGTTTCGCCTAAACGCTTCGGGTGTTTCGCCTAAACGCTTCCGGCGTTTCGCCTAAACGCTTCGGGTGTTTCGCCTAAACGCTTCGGGTGTTTCGCCTAAACGCTCCAGACGTTTGTATGCAACGCTATTTTTTTCAGTGAAATAAATATGAAATTTTCTATTGCAAGAATAAAAAAATGTATATCTTTGCAAAAAGTTTACTTAAATAATACTTAAAGCAGACAATAACACAAGCATTCTGATGACAGATAAATGCAATACTTCAGGGTTCGTTCCGCCAGAGGATATCTATATCTCCAAAGAATTTGAAGATGTACAGGAAGTCCCCTCGAACGGCTTTTCCATGCTCCTTCGCGCCAAACGCGACGGACAATGGTGGATGCTGAAAGGACTGAAAACGGAGTATCGCAAGGATTTCGTGTATCAGGAACTGTTGCGTAAGGAGTATAATATTCTCAAGAGTCTTGAAAACCATAACATTGTTGATGCGTACGGAATGGAAAATGTCGACGGCTATGGCGAGTGTATCATAATGGAGTGGGTCGACGGAATTACCTTGAGGCAGTGGCTCACCTTGAAACATTCATGCCGGGAGAAACGTCGCATCTTCTCGCAACTGCTTGATGCCGTGGAGTTTGTCCACCGGCGGCAAGTGGTTCACCGCGACTTGAAGCCCGAGAATGTTATGATTACAAGAAACGGACAGAACGTGAAGCTTATAGACTTCGGACTTGCTGATACCGACAGTTATGCCGTGTTTAAGCAGCCTGCCGGTTCCGAGGGCTTTATCGCTCCAGAACAGTCGAACGGGTCAATACCCGACAGCCGTAATGACATCTACAGTCTTGGCTGCATATTGCAACTGATGAGTATCAGTTGGATTTACCGACGGGTGATAAAATCTTGTCATGCTCCTATCAACAGGCGGTTCGAGGATGTTGACTCTATGCGCAATGCCTTGCGTTCAGTGCGCCACAGACTTCATGTGGCTTGCGTTGTCTTGCTCCTCGTTTTCGTTTCGGGGGGGTAAGCTATGCTTACCATGAACTGGCAGGACCGCGACAGACTTACAATGTGGTTGCCGACTTCAAAATAGGGTATCTCAGGTTTCAGTCGTGGGGCGGCGGACAGGTTACGGTTGCGAGTACCGCCGATATTGACTCGTGTGTAGAAATACCGCCACAGGTGGAGTATCAGGGTATAAAATACAATGTAACCGAGGTTACTTTCAAGGCTTTCCGTAACCACAAGAATTTGCGCTGCGCCGTATTCCCCGACAACAGGCTGCATGTCATGGAGGGGGCGTTCAAGGGATGCCTGAGCCTCGACGCACTCTGTTTCCGTTCTAAAACCCCTTATGCCATCGGCAACGACATGTGGAAAACCGACATAACCAGGATTTTTGATCCCTCCCATTTCCGGAGCGTCACTCTCTATGTGCCGCATGGCAGCATCCGAGCCTACCGACAGTCGGAATGGGGCAAATTCAAGAATATAAAGGAATACGTATGATACACAATCTCGTTCTTAGAGTTGAGGCTATGCTCAACCGCAAACTTCAGACGCATGGGGATTTTGTCGCCCTCAGCGACATCCTCTTCGACCGCACCCGTGAGCGTGTCAGTCCAACGACGCTGCGCCGCATGTGGGGGTATAGCAACGAAGGCGTAAAGCCGCGCCGCTTTACCCTCGACGTGCTCTCGCGTTTTGTCCTCTTCCGCGATTTCGACGATTTCTGTTCCAACGCCTGCAACGAGGAGCTGCAGAGCGGCTTATGTCTTGGCGGCAAGATAGATGCCGACTATCTTTACGAGGGTCAGCTCCTGCGCATGAGCTGGTTGCCCGACCGCTGCTGTCTCATCGAGCATCTCGGTCATGGTGAGTTCCGCATCGTAGAGGCAGTAAACACCAAACTCAGCATTGGCGACACCTTCACCTGCCATCTCTTCATCAACAACGAGCCTGCCTATCTCGACAATCTCATCCACAACGGGCAAGGTCCGATGCGCTACGTAGCCGGTCGTCAGTCGGGAGTGCTGGTAGAGAAGGCGGCGCAGATACAGGTGGGGTAGGGGTAAAGCATACTAAAACCACCTCTTGTTCATCTCTCTCAAAAACTTTTTTGTAACGGGAAATCCAACGGCATCGCCTATCACGGAGTCGATGTGGCAGAAGGGGCAAAGGGCAGTTGGCTCATCGTCGGAAGCATAGTCGGTGATTTAGTCTATCGGCGTGAAGATGGAATATATGCTGTTCCGATAAGTTGCTTAAAAGATTAATCACAAATGTGTGAAATAAAACTAAATGATATTCACAAAATTTGTGAATATTGGATTGTTGTTTTATCTTTGCATTCATAAAATGGCACAGTTATGGAAGTAAGGTTTAACGAGGATTATCTGAGAGACCTATACCATCTTGGAAAGTCTGACAAAAAACATCGCTTTCAGCCGCAAATAATCAGAAAGTATATTCGCATAGTAGATCTTATGGTAGCAGAAGATAATGTGCAAGGTCTATGGAAATATAATTCTCTGAATTATGAGCGACTGGAAGGGGATAAGGAGGGATTGTCTTCGGTAAGAGTGAATGACCAGTATCGGATTGAGTTTGAGGAAGAATTCGAGAAAGGTCAAACGATAGCAACGATATGTAATATAACTGAATTGTCAAATCATTATAAATAGTATAGGTATGGTTAACAATATGATAGCAAATAATATGATTCCGGCTTTCCCGACGCATCCTGGAGAAATTTTAAAGGATGAAATAGAATATAGAGGTATTTCTCAGCGTAAGTTGGCTGAAGAAATGGGAATTGCTTACTCTGCCTTAAATGAAATTTTGAATGCACGTCGACCTGTTACGGAAAAAACGGCTTTGTTGTTTGAGGCAGCATTGGGGGTGAATGCAGAACCTTTGTTGAAGATGCAGATGCGTTATAACATCCAGTCGACAAGAAAGGATGCTACATTTATGAAACGATTGTCGCAAGTTAGAAGAATTGCCGCAGCATTATAGTTTTTCTTCGTAAGAATAATACAATCCCCATCTGATGAAGTCAAATATCAGATGGGGATAGCTTCATTAATGTATTTCCTCTAAAACCAACTCTTGTTCATCTTCCTCAAAAACTTTTTTGTAACTGGAAATCCTGCGGCATCGCCTATCACGGAGTCGATGTGGCAGAAGGGGCAAAGGGCTGTAGGTTCTTCGTCGGAAATGCAAGCGTGTCCACCTTATGCTTCGGATAATGAGAGCGTTTTTTTATCAGGCAACTCTTCGGTTTCGATCACTTCCAGTTTGAAGATGGCAGGGATGTCGCGATGCTGTGGATGCTCAGCCAAATGCTTAAATTCTTCGTATGCCATGGGATGATTATTTTATAGAATTAATCTTTCAAGCAGCCGATAGGTACTACATAGACTCCGTCTTTGCGCTGATAAGCATAGTCGCCAACAGCCGTGAGAACCATCATGAAAGATGGGGCTTTCATCTTGGTGGTATCTATTTTTGAAGCTAAGGCGGTTAGGGTAGACACTCCCTTTTCAATGGCATTAGAACCACCTAATTTGATTTCTATGAGACCGTATGAGCCATTGCGAAGATGTAGCACAGCATCACATTCCAGACCATTCTTGTCACGATAGTGATAGACATTCCCATCTACAGCATCGGCATATACGCGAAGGTCACGAACGCATAAGGTCTCAAAAAGCAACCCGAAAGTTTCCAAGTCGTTGATGAGATCATCGGGGCCCAAGCCTAATGCTGCTACTGCAATGGAGGGATCCACGAAATATCGCGTCTCGGCAGAACGGATGGCTGTCTTACTGCGAAGATTCGGATTCCACGCAGGCATATCCTCGATGACAAATATCTTCTTGAGTGCGCCGATGTAACTTTGAACAGTTTTGTCTGCCAGCGTCTCGTCATCGTTTTCCATCATGTCTTGTCGTATCGCTCCGATACTAACCTGACCGCCTTGTGAACGAGCGTATGAACGTAGTAGCAGTTTGGTTCGTTCACTGCTTCTTGTTACTTCATCAACTCTTGATATGTCTGTTTTTACAACAGCGTCGAAGTAGTCGTATGCTTGTCGTAAGGCAGCACGTTTGCTTTTGGTTGTGGCGCTTGGCCATCCACCACGGCATACCAGGAAAGCTATATCCTCAAGTTTGAGTTTGTTGTAACCTTCAATTTCTGTGCATCCTTTGAAAAGTTGGCTGATACTAACTTCGCCAGTAGATTCGCCCGATTCCCATAGCGACATAGGGCGCATCGTAATCCACGCAAATCGCCCTGTACCCGTATGGTGAATTTTCTCTGTTGATGCAGGTACGCCAGTTTTTACTTAGTTTGGCGGGTATTTATTACTTAGTTTGGCTTGTTTTTGTTACTTAATTTGGCATTATTTGATAGATTCTGTACACTTGTGATAAAAAACGAGCTTACCAAAGTGATATGTCGATACTTCTTTCGAAGTATTCGGGTTTGATTTTCATGACGTCTTCCACCGTGAACAAGGAGAGCTGGTTGCCCAACCGCTGCTGTCTCATCGAGCATCTCGGGCACGGTGAGTTCCGCATCGTAGACGCAGTAAACACCAAACTCAGCATTGGCGACACCTTCACCTGCCATCTCTTCATCAACAACGAGCCTGCCTATCTCGACAATCTCACCCACAATGGGCAAGGTCCGATGCGCTACGTAGCCGGTCGCCAATCGGGAGTGCTGGTAGTCGTCTTCAACTTTACACCATAGGTTGAAGGTAAAAAGGAAAAGGTGGCATAAGTCTGAATATAAAAGAAGCACTCCTGAGAAAACATCCTCAAGGAGTGCTTGAAATATTACAGAATCTCGAAATATGAGGCTCTTCAGTTGGCGTACTCGAGCTCCTTACTTATTTATGCATGGTTGTATCCACAACAACGTCATCTGGGATAGGCACATCAGGAAGATCTTCTTCTTTGTAGTTCGGGTCTGGATCATCCTGTGGCGAGCCGTCATCGTCGGTTACTTCGGCAGCATTGAGCTTGCCTTCCTTCTTGGCCTTCAGATATTCATCGTATTCTTGACCGTTGAACTCTATCTTCTTGAGCAAACTCTCCTTTACGGAGTCTTGGTTTTTACCGATGATGTTGGCGTTCCAGCTAATGTCTCTGTTGCGGGCATAATTGAATAGTTCTGGGATGTCATCCGAGAAAACAAAGCTCTCGCCAGATGCCAAGTCTACTCCCTGGTGCGTTTTCAGAGCTTTCCTTTCGCCTGTTGAGGCTTGGTAAACTGTAATCTCGATGGAGTAGTCAGAACCCTTTACCAAATCTGTTCCTGTGTTCTTTATAGGCTGATTGACTTGGCAATGATATCCTGTGGCATCACGTCTCCAGCCATAGTTACCCATTTCTGTAATCAGCGAGAGGGACATGTTGTTGGCGTACTTGTTGAATAGGTAGCTCATATATTCACTGCTTTCCAACATCAGCTTGCCAAGTTCCAAGTCGGGCATCTTCTTGATAGGCACACCTGTTTTCAGAGCAAGTTCGTTGCTTATGGAGTCGAGCTTGAGAATGGAGAATGTATTGACAATCTTGAAAGTCTTGTTGTCTGTGGACTTGAAGATTATCTTCGACATTCTTGTGTTCTTGATGCTTACCGTATAGGTGCTGTCCTTCTCGTTCTTCTGGATGTCGAGGTCGCCTTTCTCTATGCTGTCGGGCAACAGCAGGTCTTGATACTGTTTGGCTGCAGGATAAATGTCGTATACTGTCGCCTTGTCGCCCTCTTTCACGGCAGCGATAAACTGGTTGGTCAAATCTTCTACCGCACTCTTGTTAGAGTCGCACGACGACAGTCCGAGCACTGCTGTCAATGCTATTGCTATAATGCTTTTTGCTTTCATGTTATTACAATTTTGATGGGTTACCATTTTACTGCAGACACTTTCCCATTCTTGCAATAGATGGCCTTAGGAAATTTTGTACCTGTATATTCCGCAGTAGATACGAAAAATTGCGTTGGTAGATATATCTTATAGCCGCTTTGTACTCTGGAAAAGCCATAAGCGTTAATGACAACATCCTGCAATGCAATCCTGTAATCCCGCACGATACCTTCTGGCATGCCTACGTATGGTCTCAGGCTTTCCATTGCGTTGAATGCCTTTCGCCCGTATTTCTGTACAAGAATCTTTTCTATTTGTGCATATTTGTTCGCTGCAGCGTCATGTCTTCTTTTATCTGCTGCTGCTTCAGATTGTCTTTCTGCATTGTATGCTTGTGCAAAAGAGTTATATTGCATGCACTTTTCGCCAACTTTCTCACCGTTCTTGTTCAGGTATATTCCTACATACAGTTCCAGTTTGTCGTTCTCCTTGGCGGTTTGCGGTGTAAAGGAATAGTCGCCTTTTGTTCCAACATACTTGAAAATTCCAAGCATAGAGTTGCCTTCCGGCTGATACAACAACACTTGGCGGTTTCTGCTAAAATCATCAATCATCTTCGGCACTTTGTAGCTTTCGAATAAATCAGCTATACCAAGACCATATTTGAGCCTGTTGTAATCCCCTTCTATCACTATTGCAATTCTTCCGTCGGGATATATTACGGCATCCTCAATGAAATCGTTATCAAACGTGTGTGTCTTTGGTAGTGCGTCCAAAGCCTTTATCATGTTAGAATAATTTTCGGTATTCTGTGCCAGGCTTACGCCAAAGTAGGTCGCCACATCCGGATCCTTTGGGAGTATGGTCTCTTTCATCTCGTCGTACAGCACATCCCAGTCTACACCCCTTGCTATGCAACTTTTCACGAAGCGCTGCATATAAGGAATGAAGTTCTTTGGAGCGTCGGAGCTTGCGATACCGTCGATGAAAGTGTACATCTTGCTTGGGTCGGCCTGGTATGCCTCCCAGACGGCCTTGGCACTTTTCCCTGCGCCTTGGGCGTAGGATAAAAGCATGCTGAACAAGCAGCATATTGTCAATAATGTTTTCTTCATCATGTTGTATTCTTTTATTTGTTCAGTTTGTATACAGCCCATATAAAGTTCACCAAAGGCTCGTAGATATTCTTGGCTATCTCGTCAGGATTGTCACGGCCTTCTTTTATCATGACTTTTCCGTTGTCGCTTATTGTGACAGGCAGTGCCTTTTGGTCTTTCAGCTCAGGAACTTGATCAACGATTTCCTTTGTGGCGTTGAAAAGCTCCATTTTGAATTCTGTAGTATATGTAATCCTGTTTTGGAAGCCTGTTGTCTTCTTGCCAATCTGTCCATACACTTGTATCATCACTGCGGCAAGGTAACTGGCAAATATGTTTCGTGGTTGGAAACTCTTTATATAATTGAGCATATCCTGTTCGGCGTCCTTCCTGTTGTTTTCGGATATGGGATTGTCTTTATCACAGTCTTCACACCGCATATTTAGGTATCGCTCTATTTGGTAATAGTCGGGGTCCCTAACATCAGCACCATGGCCCGTCTTGACGAAAGCCAAGATTTGCAGTTTGACGGGATAACTTTCAGCTATTTTCTTGATATCGAAGTTAACAGCCAGCGTCCATGGCATCTCGTGTTTGTAGACACACTTATTTATAAAATAATCCTTATAATCCCCATAATATTCCACAGACCATTTCATTTGGTCATCTCCTTCTTGATAAATCTTGATGACATTCCGATCATCGAAGTCTTCCACGTCTTCGAGAGAACGGTCACGGAAATAGTTGCCAGTTTGAATTCTTGCGATGGCAATAGGAACATTGTTTGTTGCAAAAAGCGAGTCTACCTCCGGTATGTCGTATGGAATGTACGCCAGAAGAGTTGCAAAGTCCTTTGAGCGTACAGCTCTCTTAATGGTTTGCTTCTTGTCTGCAATAAGGGACATTAAATTTTCTTGATACACGTCTGCAAGCCCGAACTGTGATGCCACGTTAGATAGTTGTGTGGAAGGTTTGTCTATGAAGTTCATGGCAGCCTTTGCTGCGCCTTTGTCTTTGGTCAGCTGATACTGAAGTGCCACGGTGTACATTTTGGTGATGGGAATCTGCGGACAGAGCTTGATATATTCCAAGGCCTTGGAATAGTTTTGTTCGCAAATCTTCTTGTATCCAAGGATGTAGTAGTTGGCTGCATACATGGCATCGTTAGAAGACACTTTCTTGCCTTCCGCAAGTTTCGCGTCCCATTTGGCAAGATTCTTCTTGCACTTCTCGAGATATCCGTTTGCAATGTTCTGCTTGTCCTGTTCGGTGATGTAATCACCGTCACCTTTAATAAGACGGCTGATGTAGCTCTCGGCTTCTTGCTCCGTGTTGGCATCTGCCAAGACTTGAGCAATGGCAGACTTGAGTTTTCCTCCCTCTTCCCACTTCTTGGCTAAATCCTGCGAGAAGGATGCCTGCGTTAGGCATACTGCAAGTAGCAGTAGAATTGTCCTTAAATGTTTCATGATGTTTATGTTTTATAGTTATAGATGTTTGTTTTCATGCAAGCAATGTGGTGGTTGCTGTAGTGAGAAGACCTTGTATGGTAAAGTCAAATACCGACGTACCGAGTTTTTCTGACATTTTCGTCATCAACTTCTTGAATGTCATGTCCTTGTCATTCACTATTTTTCTGACATCTTTTAGGATCTTGTCAATATTCTCCTTCCCTCCATTGGGAATTCCGAGGAAATATTCGAGGTCGTCGTAATCCATCGACACAATTTCCGAATTGAAAGAACTGTCGGAGAACCGTCCGTCCTTCTTTAATATAGAGTCAAGATATTTGCGCAGGTATATGTCCTCGATGATAAATTGTATGCACTTGCCGTCTTTTTTGAAATGGGCTTTCTTGAGTTGGTCGCAAACCATGTTGTATTTGTCATCGGGTGTAGCGTCGCTATATTTCAGTTCGGCCTCATAGCGTAGACGTTTAACCTTGCTTTCAGGTATTTTCAAGTTTATGCTGATTTCATAATTCTTCTTACCTTGAAGTTCGTGCTCCAATAAATAATGGAAGATCCACACTTCAAAGTCATTCTTGTTCATGGAACCAAAGCCTTTTTCCAAATATTTATATATTATGTCGTTTAATGTTAGTTCTTTCATTCGTTCATAGCTAAAATGAATATTAAAGTTTAATGCACAAAAAAGGTCCGAACCGCTTCATTCTTGTCTGAAGGTTTTGGACTATCCATGTATAAAAGAATTAAATCAGCTCACACCAATTGATGTATATTGTTGTCCATTCCATTTCGGTGGGATGGACACAATAATACATATTTGGGCGAACAACTTCAGTTTTCATTCTTGTATACTGCAAATTGTCCAGATCCTCAGATAGAACTAAGCGTGGTTGCTTACTCGTCATGTCTGCTGTCATGTTGTAACAGCACCCCAAAGTTAGCAAATTTCATAAGTAATTTTTTAGTTAATAATGTTCGTTGCTTTCTATTTGCAAAGATATGAATTATATACAATACTCTTGTTTTCCATTTTTTTCCATTTAAGTATAAAGTTCTTTGGAGTACTACTTTTATCAATGACGGAATTCGTATGTAAAATTAAGTAGGGTGTCCAGTTCCATGTTCTCTTTTTTTTGATTGCATTTTAGCAACTTAGAGCATCGATAATCAGTTGATTAAGTGCAAAATATAAGACAAATTTAGCTATCATATAATCTGATAGAGATTCGCACAAGATTATAGTTTACTTAGCGAATGATTATCAATGATTTAGATGATTTTTACATTGTTTTTGATGCTAAAAACAGGAACATAGAACTGGATACCCTAAAAATTAAGGGTTAACATTTTTGTGTATTGAATAATCAATTTCTATCATTTCGCCTAAACGCTCCAGCTATTTCTATCAAACGTCGTATTTGTCTTATTCGTCCTATCAGTCCTACCCAATTATTTTTCCCATTTCTCCCAGTCCTCCCAATTCTCCCATTCCTCCCCAAAAACTCTTTTTTTTATTTCCCCTTTATATAATATAATAATGTATATCGTGTCTTCTTTACCCTTATTCTGTCAAACAAAACGAAAACTACATGTTTTATAGCATTTTTTTTTTTCAAAATATTTGGAAGTTATTGAAAAACTCCCTACCTTTGCATCCGCTTTTG
>CAKQDG010000083.1 GCA_934219025.1 uncultured Prevotella sp.
AGGGTACTGTTAAGAACATCACTTCTTACGGTGTATTCGTTGACCTCGGCGGTGTTGACGGACTCATCCACATCACCGACCTCTCTTGGGGCCGCGTAAGCGATCCACACGAGGTTGTATCACTCGACGAGAAGATCAACGTTGTAATTCTCGACTTCGACGACGAGAAGAAGCGTATCGCCCTCGGTTTGAAGCAGCTCACTCCACATCCATGGGATGCTCTTGATCCAAACCTGAAGGTTGGCGACCACGTTAAGGGCAAGGTAGTTGTTATCGCTGACTATGGTGCATTCGTAGAGATTGCTCCGGGCGTAGAAGGCTTGATCCACGTATCAGAGATGAGCTGGAGCCAGCACCTGCGTTCAGCACAGGAATTCCTCCACGTAGGCGACGAGGTAGAGGCAGTAATCCTGACACTCGACCGCGAGGAGCGCAAGATGTCTCTCGGCATCAAGCAGCTTAAGGAAGACCCATGGGAGACAATCGAGGTTAAATATCCAGTTGGCAGCAAGCACACAGCTAAGGTTCGCAACTTCACTAACTTCGGTATCTTCGTAGAGCTCGAGGAAGGTGTAGACGGACTTATCCACATTTCAGACCTCTCATGGACAAAGAAGGTAAAGCATCCTTCAGAGTTCACACAGGTAGGTGCCGACATCGACGTTGTAGTTCTCGAGATAGACAAAGACAACCGTCGTTTGAGCCTTGGCCACAAGCAGCTCGAAGAGAATCCTTGGGACACATACGAAACAATCTACACTCCAGGTTCTGTTCACGCAGGCAAGATCACAGAGATGATGGACAAGGGTGCTGTTATCACTCTCAACGAGGGTGGTGAGGGCTTCGCTACTCCAAAACACCTTGTTAAGGAAGATGGCTCACAGGCACAGCTTGGTGAGGAGCTCGACTTCAAGGTAATCGAGTTTGTTAAGGAGACAAAGCGCATTATCCTCTCACACAGCCGCACATTCGAGGATGTTAAGGACGAGCCAAAGAAGGCTCCTCGCAAGAAGTCATCAAAGAAGGACGAGACAGCAGCTATCAACAACGTAGCAGCTTCTACAACCCTCGGCGACATCGACGCACTTGCAGCATTGAAGGCTAAGATGGAGAAGGGCGAGTAATCTCCCTCCACTATTAAATAATTAAAAAGGCAAGCATCAGAAATGGTGCTTGTTTTTTTTATGCTTAATTCAAATATCGGGATACAAAAAAAGCGGTGATGAATTTACCGCAATAAAATCATCACCGTATATGCTGAAAAGATTACCTTCCAAACAAGGTTATCTACATTCCTTTACCCACCCGTGGCGGTAAGCATAAAGCAACTTCTTCAGATATTCAATCTGACCTCTCAGTTCATCACCCTTGTCTGTATCAGCCACGAGCATCCTGTGGGCCGACATCTCCACGATTTGCGTGGTGCTCTTGATATCAGTACCCCTCGTCACAGCATCCTCCTCACTTGTAAAAGGTTCGTGCTGAACCAGCACAAATCCCCTGCTGTGATAAACGAGCGTGTATCCCGCAATACCAGTCTCTTTGTGGTAAGCCTGCGAAAAACCGCCGTCGATGACCATGAGTTTGCCGTTAGCCTTGATAGGATTCTCTCCACTTGCGGCATGCACAGGCACATGTCCGTTGATGATATGCCGGTTTGGTTGTCTCACGCCGAAGGCATCCAAAATGCGGTCGCATACATCCTCGTTGTCGCGCAGTTTGTAATAATTTCCCTTTTTCTCCTCATGCGTAGCCTTGTCGGAAATGAAATAACGTTCAAACGTAGCCATCTTAGACTTGTCGAAGAGCGTTGAATCCGGTCCGCACCAAAGATAAAGGAAATAATCCCGTGCATACGCCCTTTCCTCAGGCGAAGAGTCCTTTTGGAAAGCCGACCTTATGAGCAGTCCGGTTTGATGCATCAGTTCCTTCCCCTTGAATTTGTGTCCGCCGTAGAGTTCCACCTCCTTGAGAGTACCGTCCTCGTTCAGCGGAACCGAAGCATGGAAGAGCAGGTTGTTGTTCGTGATATTATACATACATCCGTGCCCCAGCAATATGTCGATATGCTTTCTCAGTTTCTCGCTCACCACAAACGAGTGGTGCAGCTTCTCCATCAGGTCCTTCTCCTCCTTGGTGAGCCTGCACGGGTGTTCCGGGTCCACCGTAGGGAAGTTACAGCTTTTCATTTCGTATTCCTTGCCGTCAATACAACAAACGCCCCTCTGGTAGTCGATCCGTTCCAGCAGGTTTCTGCCCGTCATTCCCCATTGCGGGTGCTTGTTGAAGAGTGCCGCCTCCACCTTGAACTGTATCACGGCGATAGCCTTGTGCATCATTGCCCCCAACCGACTTGTCTTTTCATCTACAAACGAAGCCCCTCCCGAAAGCTTTGGAATGAACTCCTTGCAAGGGTCATCAGCATAAGTTTCGAGAGCGAACGTAGCCAAAGGCACGAGGTTGATGCCATATCCATCCTCAAGAGTAGCCATATTTGCATATCTGAGCGAAAGTCTCACCACATTGCATATACAAGCATCATTACCCGCGCATGCCCCCATCCAGAGCACATCATGGTTACCCCACTGTATGTCCCAGTTGTGGTAGTTCTCGAGCATATCCAGGATGCGGTGGGCTCCCGGTCCGCGGTCGTAGATATCTCCCAGGATATGCAGTTGATCGATGGCAAGTCGCTGTATCACTTTGGATATGGTGATGATAAAATCATCTGCACGGTCAGTTTCAATCATACTGTCCACCACGGCATTCACATATCCTGCCTTGTCTATGTCATCGCTGTGCTCATGGAGCAGTTCCTGTATGATATACGAAAAGTCCTGTGGCAACGACTTTCTCACTTTCGACCTTGTGTATTTGCTCGACACCTCTCTGCACACCTTCACGAGCTGGTGAATAGTGATGTGATACCAGTCGTTCAGGTCGTCCTCCTTCTGCTTGATCTGCTCCAGTTTCTGTTCCGGATAATAAATCAGCGTGCAGAGCTCTTTAAGTTCCGATTCGCGGATTTGGTTTCCGAAAATTTCGTTCACCTTTCTCTTGATATTTCCCGAAGCATTTTTCAGCACATGCTGAAACGACTCATACGCACCGTGAATATCCGCCAGGAAGTGTTCGGTGCCCTTCGGCAGGTTCAGGATAGCCTGCAGGTTGATGATTTCCGTACTTGCAGCAGCAACAGTAGGAAAAGTTTTCGACAGCAGCTGCAGATACTGCAGATCCCCGTCGATTATGCGATCCGCTTTCTTGTTCATTGTATATTAGATTTGAAAAGTTTAGCCTCGATATGTTTTTCTGTTCTGTCAGTATTCACGTCAGTAGCCATGAAGCCCTCTTCGAGCAACATGGATCTTTTCAGCACAGCGAGTATCCTACGGAAAAATTTCTTCATTCCGATTTCATCGAGCATATTGTTGAGCACGTATTCGTTGTAGTTTTCAAATCTCAACACGGCATACATGTCAGCAATATTTTTTCTCGATACCCTGCCTTTGTCTATCAGCTGCTTTAGATTTAGCAACATGATGCAGATTTTCTTTTCCACGGTATATCGGCTGTAGCTGTCGCAAAGTTGCCTTGTTCTCGAAACTCTGATATGCGCCCTTGCGGTTTCCAGAAATGCCAGTTCTCTGCCGTCGTCAAACCTGTCCACCGTATTGGTCTGCAAGCGTCCCTTTCCGGGCACGAGCCATTCCATCGCCTTTACCACCGTCTGCAGTATGCCCTGCGAATCAGAGTGAAGCTGTATAAGTCGCCAATTCTCCTCTTTTAGTTTCTGCGCCCTGTCTCTAATGCTGTCGAGAGGAAGAAAAATCTTATTCTCGTCGCCGTCGGTTTTAGCCAGAGCCACTCCCAGTGCGAGCAATTCATTTTCCATTCTCCTGTCGTCGCTGCCCATCAGCATAAAAGGATTGCTGTCGGCCACCTTTCTGTAAAGCTGTTGCATTTGAGCGTTCACCCTGTCGCAGTCAATCGTCCCGCTGTCAGTCATTTTGGCATACGTAATGGTTCGCCCCTTGCTGTTAAGAGTTTTTTTAGTCTTAATTGCCGGGTGCCACGTCAGGGTCTTCATTCTCTCCTCCTCCTGACGGGTCACAAAGTGCAGTGCTGCTGCATCCTTCAGCATTCTGTGCTGAAAGAGCAAGAAAGACGGCAGTTTTCTCGTGGCATAGCGATAATGGAAATTCCAGTCCATAAATTCCTTGCATGTGGAAACCACATAGGGAATTCTGTTTTTCACGGCAAATCTGTAAGCCATCCATGCCATGCGCCCGTTTATGGAGTGAATATGAATGATGTCGGGATGTATATCCGCTGCAAAGTCTTTTATTTTTTTCCAGTCAGCCGCTGCTTTCAGCACGTTGCCCGACAGCAGTCCGACCTTAACCTTGTCCTTGAGTTCCTCAAATTCTGGAGCCATGCTCATAGCAAGGACAAACGAGATGTCCGTATTCCCATTGCCCTTGAGCATTTCGCTCAGAAACAGGCAAGGAAGACTCTTCATGTCAAGAGAGTTTATAAAATGCAATACGGTCATATTTTGTATTTTTACCAAAGATTACCGGTTATCACTTTCGCGGTCAAATTTACGCAAAATAATTCTTTATCCAAAAGAATAGATGAAAATTTTTGTTGATATGTATGAAATATCCGTAGCCGAGGCAGTATGTGAGCTTATATCTTGTGGCAGATAAAGTCGAATTTGTCTGTTGCCCGGTAGTGCATCATTCTCAAGGCATTTCTCAGCGGCAGAGTGATTTCAAACCACAACAGCCTTACTGCCCCCATATCCGGCAGCAGTCTGCCAACACTCTTTTTCAGCACGATTCCCCTGATAGCGAGTGTGATTATTAGAGCCAGTGCAGAAACGCCCAGGGCAATCCACCTTTGCGTGGCAGCCCCCACAGCAATTCCGGCAATAGGCAATATTATGCTTGCCGCCATCATCCACATCGTGGCATTGAATATCATGCGCGGCCTGCCTGCCCTTTCAAGATGTTTTCTTGTTGAGAGATAATACAGGTTTTTGTTTCTCCATCCCTTGTCGGTGAGTTCCGTTTCGGTAACAGCCATGCCTGGCATCACTGCAACAGCGGTGTTTGACTCCGTGGCAAACTTGTTTACGATGAAGTCGTATTCGCCGCGTATAAACTTCAGGTTGCCGTCAAATCCTTTTCCTTTCAAGAACATGCTCTTTCTGAACAAGAGATTGTTTCCGCAATATCCCCATGCCCTACCGCGCTCAGCATCAGCCAGTTGTCGATAGATGTTGTATGAATGATCGAAGCGTCTCACAGCTTTATAATCTTCCTCAAACGCCGAATATCCCATCACCACGTCCTTGCTGGCAGAACACTTGCGGGCAATGCTTTCGAGCCACAGTTCGGATTCAGGTCGGCAGTCCACGTCGGTCAGCATTATCCATTCATACTTGGCAGCTTTCACTCCCACGGTAACTGCGAGTTTCTTTCTGCTCATGTATCTTGAAGAAGCCGGGATAAAAGTGGTATAAAGTTTCGGTTCGCCGGCATATCCTTTCAGCACATTCTCTGCCAGTTCGTCGTTGCCGGTCATCACCACCACCACCTGGTATTCTCCGCTGTATTTCTGCTTCAGCAGTATGCCCAGGTTCTCCTTCAGGTCAAGTCCCTCATCGTTCACCGTGAGCACAATCGAGATACCGGGTTTATCGGCAGTCATTGCATCATCCCCGTTGCCGTCGGCAGCATTGTCTTCATCGTCCTCCACAAGGTCGAGGGCTTTGATTCTTTTCATCATCACGTTAATGAACGGAGCCACGAGGGCCACCGTCATTAGCGTGATACCTATCAGCAAGGTTATATCGTCTATTAGAATCATTTTCAGATATTAAAGAGTTCAATCCAGTCAGTTGCCTCGTATATATATGGAAACGAAGCATATATTCAGTCTGGAATTATCATTATTCCGTTTCGGACATTTCCGCGAGTCATCTCAGGTCCTCTGTGATATACCCTTTTGGCAGTTGTCGGCAGTTATACTGCGACGCCATTATTTCGCCGTATGCCCCGGCGGAGCGCAGGGCAATCAGGTCTCCGCGATGACATTCGTCCAGGTCGATAGCCTTTGCAAACACGTCGCTCGATTCGCATATCGGTCCCACCACGTCATACGTCTGCGTGTTTCCGTCGGCCGAGAGGTTTTCTATTTTGTGGTAAGCCTGATACAGGGCCGGTCGGATAAGGTCGGTCATACCGGCATCCACGATAACGAATTTCTTTGCCGTCCCTTCCTTCACGTAGAGCACTTTAGTGATGAGCGATCCGCACTGTCCCACCACGGCTCTTCCGAGTTCAAAATGCAGCGTCTGTCCCTCGCGCAGTTTCAGATGCTTGGCATAAGTGTCGAAATAAGCCTTGAAGTCGGGCACGGGCAGTCGGTTCGGGTTGTGGTAGTCAATGCCCAGGCCACCGCCCACGTTCACGGTCTCCACTCGTATGTGGTGATTTTCGAGTTGCGAGAGCAGTTCGTTGATGCGGTTGCACAGCGCCTCAAAGTCGCCCATGTCGAGTATTTGCGATCCGATGTGGAAGTGCAGTCCGTGGAACTTCACGTTTTTCATCCCTGCGGCAAGTTCGATAACCGTTTCCATGTCCCTCATTGCAATGCCGAATTTGTTTTCGGCAAGCCCTGTGGTGATATTGGCGTGTGTATGTGCGCCCACGTTGGGGTTGATTCTGAATGCGATGTTTGCCACCTTTCCTTTTTTAGCCGCGAGTTCGTTGATAACCTCCAGTTCCGGTATGCTCTCCACGTTGAAGCACTGGATGTCGTTGTCGATGCCCAGGTTAATCTCCCAGTCGCTTTTTCCCACTCCGGCATACACTATTTTGTCGTGTGGAAATCCTGCATCGAGGGCAGCCTTTATCTCGCCGCCGCTCACGCAGTCGGCTCCCAGTCCTGCCTGGCATATAATGTTGAGCACCTTAGGATTGGCGTTCGCCTTCACAGCGTAGTGCACTCTGAAGGCCTCGTGCTTTCCTGCCTCCTGGTTGATGGTTTTCAGTGTTTTGCGCAGCAGTTCCGTGTCGTAGTAGTAGAACGGCGTCTGCACGTTTCTGAATTTCTCTATCGGAAATATTCCTTTCATGATGTGTTGTGTGTTGTATAAAGTTTATTTTTTGTTGAACAGCGTGTTGCTCAGGCTCTGCAGCGCCCTCTTTTTGTCGCTCTCGCGGATAAGGAAGGAGATGTTGTAGTTGCTGCCTCCGTAGGAAATCATGCGCACGGGTATGTCTTTCATTGCGTCGGTGGCAAGAGTTTCAAATCCCACGTTGCTCCAGTCGAGGTCGCCCACCACGCAAACGATACACATGTCGGTGTCTACGGTCACGGTGCCATACTTTTTCAGTTCGTCCACGATTTCCGTCAGATGTGCGCTGTTGTCGATACTCATCGACACTCCCACTTCGCTCGTTGCCACCATGTCGATAGCCGTCTGGTAGCTTTCGAAAATCTCGAACACCTTTCTCAGGAAGCCTGTGGCGAGGAGCATACGGCTACTCTTAATCTTTATCGCCGTGATATTGTCTTTTGCTGCCACAGCCTTGATTTTTCCTTTCAGCGTAACGTTGTCGATGATTGTTCCCGGTGCGTCAGGCTCCATTGTGTTGAGCAGTCTCACGGGTATTCCGGCATATTTAGCCGGCTGTATGCATGTGGGGTGCAGGATTTTCGCTCCGAAGTATGCCAGTTCGGCAGCCTCTTCAAAGTGAAGCTGTCTCACGGCCTCTGTGTGGTCCACCACTCTCGGGTCGTTGTTGTGCATACCGTCGATGTCGGTCCATATCTGTATTTCGTCGGCACCTATTGCGGCACCTATTAGCGATGCCGTGTAGTCGCTGCCGCCGCGCTGCAGGTTGTCCACCTCTCCGTAGGCATTGCGGCAGATGAATCCCTGTGTGATATACACTTGGCTTTCCGGTGCGCTGTCGAGCGTAGCCTTTAGTTTCTCCTTGATATACTGAGTGTCAGGTTCGCTGTTTTTGTCGGTACGCATAAAGTCGAGAGCCGATAGCAGCGTTGCCTTGAATCCCTGTTCCTTCAGATAGTTTGTCATCATGTTAGTGCTCATCACCTCGCCCTGAGCCACGATGCTTTTTTCCTCGAAGCTGGTAAAGAGGTCTTTTGTGAACGAGCGCAGGTAGTCGAACTCTCCGTGCAGGAATTCGGCGGTTTCTTTTTTCATCTCGTCTGTGGAGTAGAGTTCCTCCACGTGGTTCATATATTTCTGTTCCAGGCGGTTGATAATCTCGTTTGCGCCTTCAGGGTTTTTCTTGTAGAGATAGTCGGATATTTCCACGAGCGAGTTTGTTGTGCCCGACATTGCGGAGAGTACGACAAACACTTGCTCGCCGGAGTTGGTTACGAGTTTGGCAACATTTTTCATCCTTTCGGGCGAACCTACGGATGTGCCACCGAATTTCATTACTTTCATGTTGTATTGTATTTTTTGTTGTTATTTCTGTTCTTTCAGGGTTCCCTCGTCGCAGGTATACACTATGCCGGGGTATTTTTCGATGAGCGGTATATTGTGTGTCGACATTATCACGGCTGTGCCTCTCTGCGAGATATCCTTGAGCAGCGAGATGATGTTCTCTGCAGTTTCGGCGTCGAGGTTTCCCGTGGGTTCGTCGGCTATTATCACCTGTGGTTTGTTGAGCAGTGCCCTTGCGATGGCAATGCGCTGCTGTTCTCCTCCCGAGAGTTGGTGTGGCATCTTGTCCTTGGCGTCTTGCATACCCACGGCAGCGAGCACCTCGTCGATGCGCTCGTCGGTCTTTGCCTGGTCTTTCCATCCTGTTGCCCTGAGCACGAAGTGCAGGTTGCCGTATACGGTGCGGTCGTGCAGCAGCTGGAAGTCCTGGAAGATGATACCCATTTTCTTTCTCAGTGCCGGTATCTGTTTCCGTTTTATCTTCATCAGGTCGTATTCCAGAGCTTCGGCCTTTTCTGCCGATTCTATGTCAAGCTCGCAGTATATAGTTTTCAGCAGACTACTTTTTCCGCTTCCCACTTTTCCCGTTACGTATATGAATTCGCCCTCTTCGGCGTGGAAGTTCACTTCTTTCAGCACGCAGTTGAAGTCCTGGCAAATGTTCACGTTTTTATATTCTATCAGCATAATCTCCTTTTTAGTGTTTTTTCCATCCTGCCGAATGTCTTTCTTTCAGTTCGCGTGCGATGTCTTCTATTCTCAGTCCCTTGCTTGTGAGCAGCACTATCAGATGGTAGAACATGTCTGAAGCCTCGTATATCAGCCGTTCGTCCGTGCCGTTCACGGCCTCTATCACGGTTTCGAGTGCCTCTTCTCCCACTTTCTGTGCCATTCTGTTCAGTCCGTCGTTAAACAGGCTCGTGGTGTACGACCCCTCGGGCATTTCCTTGTGGCGCTTTTCGATGAAGTCTTGCAGCTCTGTGAGGAAGTGCAGCTCTCCGCCCTTGTTTTCCTCAGCCCAGCAGGTGTCGGCACCCGTATGGCAAGCCGGTCCGTCGGGGTGCACCTTCACGAGCAGCGTGTCGGCGTCGCAGTCTGCCTTCAGGTCCACCAGGTGCAGATAGTTTCCCGATGTCTCTCCCTTTGTCCACAGCGTTTTCCGGCTGCGGCTGTAGAAGGTTACGAGCTTTGTCTGCAGTGTTTTCTCCAGTGCCTCCTTGTTCATGTATCCGAGCATCAACACGTTTTTCGTGTCGGCGTCTTGTATTATGGCGGGAACGAGTCCGTTGCCTTTTTCAAAGTCTATTTCCATAAGCCTTTTCGTATAATATCTGTGCATGTGCATATGCGCACTACTGAAAATTAATGCAAATATACTACTTTTTGATTATTCAGAGCAACAATTCCCGTTTTTTTAATTGATAATTCATAATTGGCACAGCAAACAATTCTACATTCTACATTTGAAATATATATATGGCTCTTCCTGAAAATGGAGTAACAATATTTATTATCGGAAGAAATCTCCTTGCAAACTTTTTAGACGAAAACCTACAAAACCCCCGATGTCGTTTTGCAA
>CAKQDG010000084.1 GCA_934219025.1 uncultured Prevotella sp.
GGAAGCATCTTTGCCTCGCCCTCAGAGCGGTAGACGGTGAAGAAGTTGTTAGGCATGTGGTAGGCGTTGATTTCGCCCACAGGGATGATGAGCTCACCAGCCTTGATGTTGAACTTGCCGCCCCAGAAAGCCTTGTTTATCCAGAACTGCTCCAGCGCAACCTCGCCGCCGCGCTCTGTTTCAGCCTCGTATTCGCCGCTTTCGTCAGCGTCAATCTCAACGGCACTCTCCGTTCCGCCGTGTTCAAACTCTATCTCCATGCCCATTGTCCATCCATGGCCGAAGTCATAGCCCAGGTTAAGGGTAACGTGAGGCAAGTCGAAACGTCCGTGGCTCGGATCGTCCTTATAAGTCTGAGGGTCGCGGTAGCGGTTGAAGTGCTGACTGTAGAAGTTGCGGCTCATCACGGCCTCACCGTATCCGCCGATAGAAAAGCGGGAAAGAGCCTTGGCAAGTTTCCCCACCTGGCATCCGTTGTCTCCCTGGTCAGCTTTGTCCAAATTAATGTTTGTTTCGTCAAGTTTTACACTCGGTTCATTAAGTTTCGAAATTGAATTTTCAGTATCTTTGCTCGTTTCGCCGGTTGTTTCAGCCATCGCCGTGGCAGAAAGTCCGCACGAAAGAAGTGCTGAAAGAATAATATTCTTGTTCATAATATATATTTATTGTTTGTTTCTTTTAAGCAAGCAGACTGAGAAGAAATCTTATTTGCCTGACATTCCTGAATTTTCTTTTTTTACATTTGTTATAAAACAATGATTAAAAATCGAGTGCAAAAGTATAAAGATGCTGAATTTTGGGCAATACTCACTTTTTGGGATTTTTATTTCAAGACATAGATAGTAAATTATGGGTATAAACGACATTCCGGCTTACTTTATTCTAATATGAGATATTTTGGCTTTACGAAAGTTTGGAGAGAAACCTTTAGATTCACCTTATTATATATGAGAATAATGAATGTATTTTGAAAACAAACAATGCCTTTGAAGCATTTATGAGAAAATTCCAACATATTTCTAATAAATAATGAGTATTAGATGGCAAGAGTGTTAAGACAAGAGTAAGCAGCTTCTTTCTGATAATCATCATTATGTTAAGTAGATAATTTAAAGACTCAACTTTCTTTATTTTTCATTCCATTAGCAGTCAATAGAGAGAGAAAAAAAATCTTCATTCTAAATTCTTTATACGTGACAAAAGAATTCTTCATTCTTCATTCTTCATTCTTCATTTTATTTGTAACTTTGCATTGTGAAGAAACTACTAATACTTTTCTTATTGCTTTTTGCTGAAATAAATGCATGGACGCAAATAAGCAGAATTGGACCATCGGCCAGAAACGAACTGCTAAGAACCGTTACTGGCTTTGGGGAAAGTATGCAGAAAAAACAGAAAGACACACTGACGACAAACTTATATGTGAGATACAAAATCCACGTGGAAAAAAGGAACCCCACACTCCTCGTCGTACCTTCAATGTATCCAGTGGCAAACGGCGAAAGACAGTTTGCCGGAGAGTCATTCTCGGAATTGAAAATATATAAAGGGAAAACAACTAAACTTAGTGTATTGGCAAGCAAAGGAAATATTCCACAAAACAAAAAAGTGTTTTCTATAATGAAAACTCTCTTTGTTCCAAACGTTTACGCCGAAACAATATACAATGGCTTCATACTTTCACCATGTAATTTCCATAACAAAAGACTCTATAAATACATTATTGCATCGCTCTCTGACGGACGAATTGAGATGGTGTTCAGACCAAGAGTGAAAAACGCGCAACTCGTTAGCGGAAAGGCTATTATCGACAGGGAAACGGGAAAAATACTGTATGTAACTTATCGTGGCGAACTCGACATGCTTGAGTTTAAAACGAAATTGCAAATGGACGGCGAAGCTGATAAAATTGCGCCTGTCTATAGTGAAACGGAAATGAAGTTTAAGTTTATAGGCAATGTTGTAAGTGGTATCTATAAAGTGTTTTACGGTGTAGAAAATGCTTACACGAATGGTTTGAATTGCAAGAAAAGCTCTGATACCTTGATCGACAAGCTACGCCCTTTGCCAATAGATGAGGAAATGGCTAATATATATAAAAAACAAGAAGACAAAACAAACACCGACAAAAAGACGGGAAAAAAAATCATTGGGGCTTGGGGGGACTATTTTATTGACAGAATCAACGGGAATTTCGGAACAAAATCTCAAGGAACTTACAAAGTCTCACCTATTTTTAATCCTCTTTATATAGGATACAGCAGCAATAAAGGGGTTACCTACAGAATGAAACTTAGCGGCAGGTATGATTTCTCAGACAATTCTGGTGTAGCGCTAACGGTGAACTTGGGATATTCGTTCAAACAAAAACAACTTTACACGAAAATTCCCTTTAGTTTCCAAATGAACAAATGGCTTTCGGTAGAGACTGAATTCGGAACAGGCAACAGGATTACCAGTTCTGATGTTCTCGATAAGATAAAAAACGAAAAGTTCGACTCCATCAGGTGGGACGACATGAAACTGGACTATTTCAAGGACATGTACTGGAAAGTGCGGACAAACGTAAAACTCGGGAAAAAGTGGAACGCCAGACCGGGAATAATTTATCATAGGCGTTCCGCCGTGGACAAAGCGGGGTTCAAGCTCTCTGACGAACCCACGGAATACAGGTCGTTTGCCCCTACCCTACAGATTCAGTTTCAGCCCCTACCCGACGACGCCCCCGTGGTCACGTTCGACTATGAACGAGGAATCAAGGGCGTGATGAAGTCGAAGATGGACTACGAAAGGATTGAAACCGATTTGGCGTGGAAACGACGTATGCACAGTATGAAAATCCTGTCGCTAAAAACAGGTTTCGGCTTCTATACGTCGAGAAGCAAAAATGACTACTTTCTTGACTATACAAATTTCAGATACGAAAACGTGCCCGGAGGATGGGACGATGACTGGACGGGCGACTTCCAGCTTCTGAACAGCAACTGGTATAATGCTTCGAAATATTATGTGAGAGAAAACCTTACATACGAGTCGCCAATGATGGTTTTCTCAAAACTACCCCTCGTGGGAAGATACATCGAAACGGAACGAATCTATGCAAATGTGCTCTTTGCCGAACACATAAATCCCTATGTGGAATTCGGATACGGACTCACAAACAAAATCTTCTCTGCCGGTATATTCTGTGCCACCGCAAAAACAAAATTTGAAGGATTTGGAGTTAGGTTCGGACTTGAACTGTTTAAAGATTGGTAAATTATAAAAGAAACTGTATTTATGAGTGAGCTGACGGTTTACAAAGCAAGTGCGGGAAGCGGAAAAACATTTACCCTTGCCGTGGAATACATTAAATTCCTGATAAAAGACCCCTTGAGTTATAGAAACATTCTTGCCGTGACTTTCACAAACAAAGCCACTGACGAGATGAAAATGAGAATACTCGGACAACTTTACGGCATTTCTCATTCTCTGCCCGACTCAGAGGACTATCTGAAAAAAATCATGGAGGAAACGGGGACTGACGAGCCAACCGTGAGAAATGCTGCCGCATTGGCCCTCACGCAGCTCGTGCATAATTACGACTATTTTCATGTACAGACAATTGATACTTTCTTTCAGAGCGTGTTGAGAAATCTTGCCAAAGAACTTGACCTTTCGGCTAACCTGAAAATAGAACTTAACGACACAAAAATTGAAACGCTGGCGGTAGACGCCATGATTGAAGAGCTCGACCGAAAGTCTTCGCTCTTTTCATGGCTACTGAGATTCGTGATGGAAAATATCGACGACAACAAAGGTTGGGACGTGGTAAAGGCGGTAAGGAAATTCGGATTGAAAATCTATGATAATGATTACCGTAACGACAGCGTGAAACTGAATTCAAAGTTAGCTGAAAAGGATTTCTACGACAAGTTTACAAAGCAACTCACACTGATGAAAAAAGAACTAAAAGATAAACTTGTCAATGTGAATGATGAATTTCTGAAAACTCTTGAAGAAAACGGATTGCAACTGTCAGCATTGAAAGGAGGAAATAATATTGCAAGTTATTTCAGAAAGCTTGTGGGCGATGACTTGAGCGACAAGAACTGCCTGACAGTAACCGTGAAAAATTGTTTGGCAGACGAGCAAAACTGGGTGAAGAAGAGCGACAAACATAGCGACAGACTCATACCGATAGTTACTGAAAAACTAATGCCGTTGATGAAAATGGGCGAAAATCTGCGTAAAGAAGCAAAATTCACTCTTTCTTCGGTGGATGCTACGCTACAGAACCTGAGAAATATGCTTATGCTCAATGATATTGAAAAAAAAGTCAGGGAGATGAATTCTGAAGCTAACCGTTTTCTGCTGAGCGACACACAATATCTGCTCCATAAAATGATAAGCGACTCTGACTCTCCATTCATATTCGAGAAAATAGGAACACGACTACAACACATCATGATAGACGAATTTCAGGACACAAGCACCGTTCAATGGCAAAACTTCAAAATTCTACTTGACGAGTGCATGAGCCACGGCAACAGTGCGTCGGTGAACAACCTCATCGTGGGTGATGTGAAACAGAGCATCTACAGATGGAGAGCAGGAGACTGGCAACTGCTTGGAAATATTGAAGACAGTTTTAGCAGAGATGTACTAGATGTGAAGAGGCTGAACACGAATTTCCGTTCGGCACATAACATCGTTGCTTTTAACAATATATTCTTTAAGACTGCCGTAAAACTTGAAGTTGAAAAGGAAAAACTTACAGATTCTGTTCTTGCTGAAAAAATAAATGAAGCATACAGCGATGTGGAACAGAAGATCAACAAGCAAAACACAGAGGGGCTCGTTAGAGTGAAACTATTGCCCGCCGATGAATACTACACAGACAATACTATATCTGAGATTGAGTCTATAGTGGACGAGTTGCTCTTGCAGGGAGTGAAACAGAGCAATATTGCAATATTGCTGCGCAACAAAAAATACATTCCTCTGATTGCCAATTATTTTACTGAAAACCGGCCAGACATCAGCATTGTGAGCGACGAGGCATTCCGACTTGACCACTCCACCGCAATTAATACTATCGTGGCTGCTTTGAGACTTCTGTATTCGCCAGACGACAGTGTTACGAGATTTTGTCTCGTGAAATATTACCAGCGTTTTATCCTCGAAAACAAATGTGAAGACCTCGACATGATGGATGAAGAAAATATAGAAAAACTCTTGCCTGAGGAATATGTAAAGGGATGCGAAGAATTGAAAAAACTGCCCCTGTATGATCTTGCGGAAAAAATATTCAGCATATTCTGTATCGATCGGCTGGAGGGCGACAGCGCGTATGTATGCGCATTCTTCGACAGTCTGTCCTCTTATATCAGCGATATGTCGGCTGATGTGGTTGGGTTTCTGAAAGACTGGGACGACAATCTGCACTCTAACAAAATCCAATCCGATGAAGCTGCTGGCATCCAGATGATGAGTATACACGCAAGCAAGGGACTGGAGTTTGACAATGTGATAATCCCATTCTGTGACTGGATGCTGGAAAGGTTCACCGATTCGTATATATGGGGGCACCCCACACAGGCTCCATACAATGAGCTACCTATCCTGTCGATGAAATACTCTCCGAAGTTAAACGACTCTGTCTACTCTGACGACTACAGAAACGAACACATGCAGAATACGATGGACAATCTGAATCTGCTATACGTGGCTTTTACAAGAGCAGGGAAAAACTTGTTTGTTATGGGGAAAAGAGATTCGTCAAAAACAAGATCAATGCTGATACAAAACTCTATCCAAACTATTTCCGAAGAGCTTGAAGGAGCTTGGGTTGAAGGTGTGGAAGATCAGAATGAATGCATTGATTTCTGTTTCGGCGAATTTATGCCGAGTAGAGAGAAAAACGAAAAAGAATCGGAGAACGTGTTTCTGAAAAGCAGCAAAAGGGAACCTGTAAAAGTGAACAGTCATGAAATACCCGTTGTGTTTCGGCAAAGCAACAAAAGCAAAGACTTTGTTGACGAAATCGCGGGGGAAGCAAATGACAGAAATCAGAAAAGGCAGTCGTATGTAAAAATCGGCAACGTGTTACATCTTGTTTTCTCAAACATCCATACTGCAAACGATATAGACTCCGTGCTTGACAAGTTTGAAGCTGAGGGTGTGCTTTATGGCAACGACCTTGACCGCAATCTCGTACAGAAGATGCTGAAAGAATATCTGTCGGCAGACAAAATGGTGGCAGACTGGTTTTCCGGCAGATGGACACTCTACAATGAATGCAGCATCTTGAGTATTAATGAAGCAACGGGGACAGTGGAAACGAAACGCCCGGATAGGGTTATGAAAGACGGAGACACGATTGTCGTGGTAGATTTCAAATTCGGCAAGATGCATGAATCCTACAATGCTCAAGTGGCTGAATACATGAGGCTGATTGAAAATATGGGATACAAAGACGTTAAAGGCTATATATGGCTCGTAAACGAAAGAAAAACAATTGAAGTAAAAAAAGATTAAAGAAATCGTAAAATGAAAACATTCCTTCATTACATAGCACAAGATATTATTGACAAATACGGCACAGACCTGTCGCATGTGGCGGTCGTGTTCCCAAACAAAAGAGCTTCACTGTTTCTCAATGAAGAACTCGCAAAATGCGCCGGAAAACCGGTGTGGGCACCTACATATCTCACTATCAGCGAATTGTTCAGAAGATACTCCACCCTGACTGTAGGTGATCCGATAAAACTCGTGTGTGAACTATATGAGAGCTATACTTCTATTACCGGTAAGGACGAAACTTTGGACCACTTCTATGACTGGGGAAAACTGCTCATCAGTGATTTTGACGATATTGACAAAAATATGGCTGACGCTAAAAATGTTTTCTCGAACATTGCCAGCCTGCATGAACTCGACGATGTTTCGTATCTTACTGACGAGCAAAAAGAACTGCTGAAGACTTTTTTCGTGAATTTCACGGATGAACACAACTCAAAGCTGAAAGAACTATTCCTGTCGCTTTGGAATAAACTGGCAGAGATATACTGCGACTTTAAGGAAAGACTCAGGAAACAGCAAATCGCATACGAGGGAATGTTGTATCGCGATGTGATAGACAACGGGAATATAAATGTTGAGTTCGAAGAATATGTGTTCGTAGGGTTCAACCTGTTGCAAAAGGTGGAACAACAACTTTTCGGATTCCTGAAAAACGAAGGGAAAGCCGATTTTTATTGGGACTACGACAATTATTATGTAAATTCCAAACACAAAAACTCTCAAAAGGAAGCCGGGAAATATATATCGCAATACTTGAAAATTTATGGCGATAGCTTTGAAAAGGATAAAGACAAAGAAATTCATGCCAACTTTGAACAAAAGAAAAATATTTCTTTCGTTAAAGCAAAAACCGAAAATGCACAGTCTCGGTATGTAGCGCAGTGGCTAACGGAAAATGACAGATATAAAGACGGGAAGCGCACGGCAATTGTAATGTGCGACGAAGGACTGCTAAAAGGTATTGTGCATTGCATTCCGGAAAATGTGGAAAATGTTAACATAACAACCGGCTACCCGCTGGCTCAAACCCCTGTAGCTTCGTTCGTGTCGCAGATGCTCGACCTGAGGATTATAGGAAAAAGAAACGATGGAGGATTCAGAATATCTTTCGTCAGGCAACTGCTCAACCATCCATATGCCATGTTTGTTTCCGACAATAGTTCTGTGCTGATGAAGAAACTGAAAGAAGATAAAAATCTCTTTCCGGCAACTGCAGATCTGTGTATCGACGAGGAACTCGGGGTTTTGTTTGTCGAAACTCCAAACAATTCAGTGTTGCTCAGATGGCTTATGCAAATACTTACAATGATTGCAGCAAAAGATGCATCTCCTCTGTATCAAGAATCCGTCTTCACAATGTACACCATAATCAACAGGCTATCGGGACTCGTGGATGGAGGAGAGCTGAAAGTAGACACAATAACTCTTCAAAGGCTGATAAAGCAACTTATTGCCACGGCAAGCATACCTTTCCATGGCGAGCCTGCCATAGGCATACAGATTATGGGGGTACTGGAGACAAGAAATCTTGATTTTGACCATATCCTTCTGTTATCGTGCAATGAAGGAAATATGCCTAAAGACATTCGCAATTCTTCATTCATCCCCTACTCTATCAGAAAAGCCTATGGACTGACAACCGTAGACAACAAAGTTGCCATATATTCATATTACTTTCACCGATTGCTTCAGAGGGCAAAAGATGTAACGATTTTGTACAACACGTCTACGGAAAACGGAAATCGCGGGGAGATGAGTCGTTTTATGTTACAAATGATGGTCGAAAGCTGCCACAATATCAGTATGCATTCGCTGCATGCAAACCAGAATACATGTGAGGTGAAAAATTCTGCTATAGAAAAAAACAACAGAATTATGGAAAGGCTGTATGCTACCAGCTATCTCTCGCCAACAGCCATAAACCGCTATCTATTATGTCAGCTGAAATTCTATTTCAACTATATTCTCGGCATTAAGGAACCCGATGAAAATCTTGAAGACGGACTGACAAGCAAAGCTTTCGGAAATGTTTTTCATAACGTATCAGAAGAATTGTATAAAGACGCATGCTCCTCGGGCAGAATGGTCACGGAGTCTGTAATCGATAAACTCGCTGAAAAAAGCAATATAGAGAAACTCGTAGACAGAATGATAATGAGAGAGGTTTATGGAAATGACGAGAAGAGGTGGAAGAAGATAAACTATAACGGTATGCAACTTATCAGCAGGGAGGTTATAATTAAATATGTGAAACGCCTGCTTGAAATAGACAAGAAACTTGTACCGTTCTCTATTATAGCACTTGAAGAAGAAGTGTTCGGAAAAGTGTGCATACATACAGCCAAAGGAGATATCGAAGTGAAGGTAGGCGGACGAATTGACCGGCTTGACGCAGTAACCGACAGGACGACAGGCAAAAGACGAATACGTGTGATAGACTATAAAACAGGAGCAAGGGACATAAAAACAGCCGTGGCTAATGTCGGCGAAATATTTGATCCTACACTTGCCGGAGGCTACAAGCATACAGACTATTATTTGCAGTCTATGTTATATTCGCTCTACGTAAGGAACAGCAATAAGTTCAATCCACAGAACTTGCCTGTAAGTCCGTCACTAATCTTTATACAGCGCTCTTTCAACGAAGATTACGATCCGACAGTATTTGTCGGAAAAGAAAAGGTTATCGATATAAAAGACTACGAAGATGAATACAACGCATATCTTGATAATCTTGTGAACGAGATTTTCAATCCTGAAATTCCGTTCACTCCCACGGTAAACACAGAAAACTGCAAGTATTGTCCGTATATAAAGCTGTGCGGGAAATAACATAATTACCATAGATTACGGGAACAATCAAATATCGGGATGCGCTGAAAGTATAATAACAGTTAATAATAATTAAGAAACTAAAGTAAACATCTTCTCGGTGTTTGGTAGATATAAATAAATATGTAACTTTGCAGTCGATTTTAGTTCGTCAAGGCTCAAACAAGTCATAACACGAAGTTATGCGCCTTGCGGAGCAAACCCGTTTAAAGTAAAAAAATGTACGCAATCGTAGAGATTAACGGTCAGCAGTTCAAAGTTGAGGAGGGCAAGAAATTGTTCGTACATCACATGCAGAACGCTGAAGAGGGTCAGACCGTAGAGTTTGACAAAGTGCTTCTCGTAGACAACGACGGAGCAGTGAAAATTGGCGCACCAACAGTAGAGGGCGCAAAAGTTGTATGTGAAGTAGTTAACCCACTCGTAAAGGGTGACAAGGTTATCGTATTCAAAATGAAGCGCAGAAAAGATGAGCGTAAACGCAACGGTCATCGTACACACTTCACACAAATCGCAGTTAAACAAGTAATCGCTTAAAAAAAGGAGGACTAAGAGAAATGGCACATAAAAAAGGTGTAGGTAGTTCTAAG
>CAKQDG010000085.1 GCA_934219025.1 uncultured Prevotella sp.
GAGTCTCCACTGTGCGGAATCCGAACTTGTCCTTTTCAATATGCAGCGTCTTGCCGTCCTTGTCGATAAGGGCGAAGTCCACCTTGTAGCGGTTAGGCGTCTCGGCAGTCCAGAGTTTCGGGTTGTTCACCTTGAATGCCACGTCGGCATGGTCGCTGCCATGACGCACGTCGGTAGTGTTCTCGGCCACCTTCTTGCCGCTCATGTCGCTGATAGTAGTCTTCACCTTAGCCCCCTCGATGGTGTGGTTGAGCAATACGTAGGCATTAAACTCGCCGTCGGCAGTGGCGTTGATAGCCGTTCGCTCGATATTCAGTGCCGGTTTGCAGACAATG
The DNA here is from genome assembly GCA_934219025.1 of uncultured Prevotella sp. Taxonomy (GTDB): domain Bacteria; phylum Bacteroidota; class Bacteroidia; order Bacteroidales; family Bacteroidaceae; genus Prevotella. The sequence continues at coordinate 336 of CAKQDG010000085.1, forward strand.
AAAACCGGGCGGAAGATGCCGCCGAAATTCCAGTAGTCGGCGCGCCTTTCGGCGAGGTTCACGCCGGCATTCTCGCTCTCCTTGCTCACTGTAACCTCAAGCAGATTCTTCTTGTCGCCGAAGAACACGCGGTCGGTAACGTCATACGTGATACGATAGAAGGCGCCCATGTGTTTAGACCCCGCCTTGCGTTTGTTTATCATCACCTGCGTGTCGGTCATCGAAGCCTCGAACACGAGTTCGATATGGTGGTTCTGCCATTCCTTCGGCAAATTGAACTCATATTTATACATGCCTTTCTCGTCGGCAACGCCTTCGGGGAACGCCTTGCCGTAGAATTTCATGCCATACTGGTAAGTGCCGAATCCCTGCAGTTCCCAGCACGAAGGCACTCCGATTTTGGTCCATTTCCCGGAGTTGTTACCACCCGTGCAGAAGAAGTCCCACTGCACCATATCGTCACATCCGTGTCCGCTCAGATACTGCCTGTGAGTGAACACGTCGTTGTTTGCAGCCACGGCGCCATAGGCAGTGACGAGCAAAGCAAAAGCTGATATAATTAATTTCTTCATATTGTTCTTTTTATTATTAAAGGACGCGCGATATATAATATTGTAACTTGTTGTTTTTATATTTTAGCCTATATATTACTAAATCAGAAACTTTAATATGTATCACTTCGATAGTAAATGTCATCACTCCAAATATCGGGAGGGTCAAAATTGTGGGGATAATGAAAAACATCGATTTTTATGAAAATAAGAAAAATAGAACACTTTTCTTTTGTTCTCCAAAACAGAAAGCAATGCTTTTTCGGGAGCAAAGCATTGCTTCATCCCGAGCAAAGCAATGCTTCTTTCAAGAAAAAGCGTTGCTCGTTGAATCATAAATGCTGTGAAATAAAATGAAATTAGAGTCTATGTTGTTCGTATTCAGATGGTTATAAGAAATATTATAACTCTCGACAAGACAAAGACTCAAACAATCATGCGGCAGAAAACCCAAAAAGCGAAGTTTTGACCACTTTCCTTTATTTTGAAAAGTCCAAAACTTCGCTTGTATTTTCGACAGAAATTATTCTATTCCGGATAAACCAGATTCTCCTCTTTTATGTTGCAGAGAGTTTCAAGATATTTCTTTGCCTCCCATCGAGCCATGGGCAGGTCGTGGAGCAGCCAGTTGCCACAGTCTTTAGGTGCAGCCCCCGGAATGTCGCCCTCGAAATTCGCCACAAACTCAAATGTGCGCTTCATCAGCTCCACGATATCCTTCGATTCAAAGTCGCCCCTTATCAAGAGGTAGTTTCCCGTGAGGCATCCCATCGGTCCCCAGTAAACGATGCGGTCTTTCCACTCAGCATCGTTGCGCAGGTAGGTGGCGGCAAGATGCTCAATGGTGTGAAGAGCGCCGGGATGAACCACAGGTTCGCGGTTTGGCGCCTTCATGCGAATGTCGAATGTAGTAACAACCTCGCTGCCCACTTCGTCCTTACGGGAAACGTAGATGCCGGGCAACAGCTTTTCGTGGTTGATGGTAAAACTTGGTATTTTTTTCATTGTTTTTTTTATTTTTTTTGGGGGGACTACTCGGACGGCTCGGACGGCTCGGAGCTGTCGGAGAAGTCGGAGCTGTCGGAGAAGTCCGAGAAATCCGAGCTGTCCGATTTCCCCTATTAAATTGTCTCGAGAAATTTCTTTGTTACGTTAAACGACCCGTCGGCAAGCCTTGCCCAGAAGTCGAAATACTGCGAAGCCTTGTTGTCTTTCAGCGGGATGTCGCTGATGATGCGGAAACTGATGAAAGGCACATGGTATGTGTGGCAAGTCTGCGCAATGGAGCAGCTCTCCATGTCCACCGCCTTTGCCGCAGGAAATTTGTCGAGTATGCCCTGCATCTTGTCCTTTGTGTTTACAAACCACTCGCCGCTTACGATAAGTCCGGCATGCACCGGTGTGGCAGTGTCCAGGTTTGTAGCCTTTTCAATCAAATCTTTCGGCGCATCAAATTTTGCCGGCATGCCCATAATCTGCCCGAACTCGCAATCGTCGCCGCAGTAGGCATCGTGGTAGCAATAACTTGTGCCCACAACCACGTCGGTTACGTTCATCTCCGCATCGGCACCGCCGGCAACACCGGTGGATATCACCAGGTCGGGACAAAAGCGGTTGATCATCTCCACGGCTCCGATGGCAGAATTCACCTTGCCGATGCCGCATTTCTGTATAACAATCTCCTTCTCGCCAATGTTGCCCATAACGAAATCCTTGTGGTGGTAGCGCTCCACGGTGGCATCGCTCAACAAGGATTTCAGCTGCACAAACTCCTTGTCCATGGCAACGATAATTCCTATCTTCATAATATACTGATAAATTTTTTGCAAAGGTAATGCTTATTTTCCAATAAGAACCCCCCAAATGTCATTACTTTTGGCTAATTTTGCAAGCAAATGTGAATTTATAACGAAACAAAACAATTATAGCTATAATGAAAAACTGGAAACAATGTCTGCCAGACGTGCTGGCAGTGCTGCTATTTGCAGTGATTTCTTTTGCCTATTTCTTCCCGGCCGATATCGACGGCAAGGTGCTCTACCGCCACGACTCCTCGGCAGGAAGAGGCATGGGACGTGAGGCTTCGGAGTATTATGAAAAGACGGGTGAAGTGACCCGCTGGACCGGTTCGGTGTTCTGTGGAATGCCAACCTATCAGATCACGCCGGGCTACAAGAGTCTGACCACGCTGACCGACGTGGTGGCAATCTATCATCTGGGACTTCCCGAAAACGTGTGGTTCCTCTTCGTCTATCTGCTCGGATTCTATATCATGCTCCGTGCGTTCAACTTCAAAACGTATCTCGCCGCACTCGGTTCGGTGATATGGGCATTCTCCAGCTATTTCCTGATAATCATCGCCGCCGGACACCTGTGGAAAGTGATGGCACTGGCATACCTGCCGCCGATGATTGGCGGTATCGTTCTGGCATATCGCGGAAAATACCTGTGGGGACTCTTCGTTACGGCACTGTTCACGGCATTCGAAATATTTGCCAACCACGTTCAGATGACCTACTATTATCTCTTCATCATCTTCTTCATGGTGATAGCCTATCTCGTGGACGCAATACGCAAAAAGCAGATGGCACACTTCCTCAAGGCCACTGGCATCTGTCTGGCAGGAGCCGTGATCGGCATCTGCCTGAATATCAGTAATCTGTATCACACATGGGAGTACAGCAAGGAGTCGATGCGCGGAAAAAGCGAACTCGTGAAGAAAAACTCTGCCAACCAGACCAGCAGCGGACTGGAGCGCGACTACATTACGCAGTGGAGCTACGGAGTGGACGAGACGTGGACCCTGCTCGTGCCAAACACAAAGGGTGGAGCCTCCGTGCCGCTGACGCAAAGCGAAACGGCAATGAAAAAAGCCGACAGCCAGTTTATGGATGTTTACCAGCAACTCGGACAATACTGGGGCGACCAGCCTATGACAAGCGGTCCGGTATACGTGGGAGCATTCGTGCTGATGCTCTTCTTCCTCGGAGCATTTATAGTGAAAGGTCCAGTGAAATGGGCGCTGCTTGCAGCCACCTACCTCTCGATAATGCTTTCGTGGGGACATAACTTCATGCCGCTCACTGATTTCTTCATCGACTATGTGCCGATGTATGCCAAATTCCGCACCGTGGCGTCAATTCTCGTAATCGCAGAATTCACCATCCCGTTGCTCGCCATGCTCGGACTGAAAGAGATAATCGACAACCCGAAGATTCTGGACGAGGCAGAAAACAAAACATCTAAGATATGCAACTTCTTCTTCATATCCGTGCTCTCGTTCTTCGTCAGGAAAAAGCGCGACTATATCCTCGTCAGCTTCCTGATGACAGCCGGTGTGGCTTTGCTCTTCGCCTTGATGCCTACGGTATTCTTCAGCGACTTCATCTCGCAGAGCGAAATGCAGGCACTCTCGCAGATTCCGGCAGAATATCTCAATCCGCTGCTTGCCAACCTGCGCCAGATGCGCGAAGCCGTGTTCACGGCAGACTGCTGGCGCTCGCTCTTCATCATAGTGCTCGGCACAATCTTCCTGGTTCTTTTCATCAAGAAGAAACTTAATGCCAAGGCAATGGTGGGACTCATCTGTGCTCTTTGCTTCATCGACATGTGGCAGGTGGACAAACGCTATCTCAACAACGACATGTTTGTGGAGAAAAGCGCACGCGAAACTCCTATCCGCATGACCGAAACCGACAAGATGATACTCAAGGACAAGTCGGAATGTCAAAACTACCGCGTGCTGAACTTCTCTACAAGCACATTCAACGAAAACGAAACATCATACTACCACAAGAGCCTTGGAGGATATCATGCTGCCAAACTGCGCCGCTATCAGGAGATGATTGAACGATACATCCAGCCGGAAATGGGCAAGGCAATGTCTGCCGTGGCCAATGCCAACGGCGACATGACCCAGGTGGACGGCAACAAAACGTTCCCCGTAATCAGCATGCTCAACGCAAAATACTTTATCATTCCGCTGCAGGGCGGACAAACCGTGCCGCTTATGAACCCGTATGCCTTCGGCGCAGCATGGTTCGTGGATAAGGTGAACTTCGTAGACAATGCCAACGAGGAGATGGACCGCATCGGACAGATCGACCTGCGCCACGAGGCCGTTGCCGACAAGAAATTCCAGACGCAGATCGGCAAGGCTGTGCCTCAAGACGGAAAATCGCTCGTTACAATCACATCATATCAGCCCAACGAACTGAAATATGACGTGAAGTCAGACAAGGGAGGAGTAGTGGTGTTCTCAGAAGTATACTATCCGGGATGGACTGCTACGGTAGATGGAAAACCTGTTGAAGTGGGACGCGTGAACTACATCCTGCGCGCAATAAACGTGGCGCCGGGCAACCACAAGGTGGTTCTCACATTCCGACCCACTACGGTCAAAGTAACCGAGACGATAGCATACGTGGGATATGCTTTGCTTCTGCTCACATTGCTCCTGCTCGTTTATCGCGAATACAAAAACAAAAAAGACAAGGCATAAGTATATTACGAGGTAAGATTTATGAAAAAATTATTATCGTTGCCGCCTAATCTGGTGGACTGCTTTCATGATGTAACAGGACTCGACCGCAAGGAGTGGTTCTGCTCTAACGACCCTGTAGGAAAGAAACTCGGATCGGGAGGTGGCACCACGTGGCTCCTTGAACAGGCTTTCCGCGAAGACTCTAAAGATGCAGATGGCTTGAGCTTCGACAAGTGGCTCGCCTCTGACAAACGGCTGATTCTTCATGCCGGCGGACAGAGCCGACGGTTGCCGGCATATGCTCCGTCGGGAAAAATCCTCACCCCGATTCCTGTGTTCAGATGGGAACGCGGACAGCGTCTCTCGCAAGATTTGCTGTCGCTCCAGATTCCTCTCTACAAGCAGATTATGGATGTTGCACCCGACAGACTTCACACCATGATTGTGAGCGGCGACGTGTATATCCGTGCCACGGAGCCGCTGGGCGAAGTGCCTGATGCCGACGTAGTGTGCTACGGCTTGTGGCTTGGAGCCGAAATAGCCAAAGACCATGGCGTGTTTGTGTCGCGCCGCGACACACCGGGCGTAATGGAATGTATGCTCCAGAAGCCATCGGTGAAGAAACTCGGCGAACTGCTCAATTCGCATCTTTACCTCACGGATATTGGCATTTGGCTCTTGAGCGACAAAGCCGTAAAGCTCCTGATGAAGAAATCTCTGAACAGCGACGGAACGCTGAAAAACTATGATATGTATTCTGAGTTCGGATGCGCCCTCGGCACGAAGCCTACAGTAGAGGACGATGAACTTGCCGAACTCTCCGTTGCCGTCCTGCCGTTGCCGGGTGGGGAATTCTACCACTACGGCACAAGCCACGAGATAATTTCTTCTACGCTCGCAATACAGAACCTCGTGAACGACCAGCGCGAGATTATGCACCATTCGCTGAAACCGCATCCGTCGATGTTCGTGCAGAACTCCGAAATAAAAATCTCGTTGACCGACACCAACCACAATATATGGATAGAAAACAGTTGGGTGGGAGAGAATTGGAATGTTTCCAGCAACAATATAATCACTGGTGTGCCCGAAAACGACTGGCAGATTTCATTGATGCCGGGACAATGTGTAGACATTGTGCCCGTGGGCGAGGATGAATACGTTGTGCGCCCATATGGATACGACGACAAATTCCGCGGTGAACTCTCTGACAGCTCCGTATTATATATGGGACATCCATTCTGCGAGTGGGCATCGGCTTGCGGCATCGACATCAACGAAATCGACGGAAAGGAAGATCTTCAATCTGCGCGCATTTTCCCCGTGTGCCGGGATATGAACGAAGCCGGGTTGTTGCTGCGCTGGATGCTCAACGGTGAGCAAACTCTTTCTTCTGAAGAATACAACAGGGCAAAAGCTCTGTGGCAGGATTGCCGCAAACTGAGTGCCGATGATATTTCTGCCGAGGCCGACCTCGTTCGGCTTACACGGCAGCGCTGCAACTACCGCGCCGGGAATTGGAGCGCTGTGGCAAAAAACTGGCGCCATAGCGTGTTCTATCAGGTGGACCTGTGTGATGCTGCACGAGAATTTTCTCTGTATGGCATCCCTCAGCCGAAGCCTGTTTCTGACGATGCACCGCTGCTCACCCGCATCCACGACAATATGTTCCGCTCTGAACTCGCCCGCTTGCACTCTGACAATGATGAGGCAGTAAAAGCCGAAGAAAAATCTTTTGCCCTGCTCCGTCAGGGACTGATATCCTCTCAGGCCACAGGAAAACAACACCCAGAGATGTCGGTATATGCCGACCAGATAGTATGGGCACGCAGTCCGGTGCGCATTGACATCGCCGGCGGATGGACCGACACGCCGCCTTACTGTCTTATGGAGGGTGGAAAGGTGATAAACCTTGCCATTGAATTGAACGGGCAACCGCCGTTGCAGACTTTTGTGCGTCCGTGTAGCGAACCGCACATCATATTGAGAAGCATCGACCTTGGAGCTTCTGAAGTTATTGAAACTTACGAACAACTTGCCGACTTCAAGCATGTGGGCAGTCCGTTCTCTATTCCTAAGGCGGCTCTCGCCCTTGCCGGATTCCTGCCCGCTCATGCCGTAGAGCAGTTTGATTCGCTAAAGGAGCAGCTACAGGCCTTCGGCTGCGGAATAGAACTCACGCTTCTTTCGGCAATACCTGCCGGCAGCGGACTCGGAACGAGTAGCGTGCTGGCGGCAACGGTGCTTGGAGCTCTAAACGACTTCTGCGGACTGTCGTGGGACAAAAGCGAAATAGGATGCCGCACATCGGCTTTGGAACAGATGCTAACAACAGGAGGCGGATGGCAAGACCAGTTCGGCGGAGTCCTCGAAGGAGTAAAACTCCTGCAGACGGAGCGTGGCTTCTGTCAGAACCCTACCGTTAGATGGTTGCCCGACGACCTGTTTACAAGAAATGAATACAAGGCTTGCCACCTATTATATTATACAGGCATAACGCGCACGGCAAAAACCATACTCGCCGAAATTGTGCGCCGCATGTTCCTTAACCATAGTGGAGAACTTGCCATGCTGCGCGATATGAAATGTCATGTTGAAGATATGTATGATGCCATACAGCGTGCTGATTTCCAGCGTATGGGCCATCTCATCCGCAAGACATGGATGCAGAACCAGGCAATGGACAGTGGAACTAATCCCGATAGCGTGCGCCGTCTTACCGACCTTGTTGACGATCTCTGTCTTGGCTATAAACTGCCAGGCGCCGGCGGTGGCGGCTATCTGTATATGGTGGCTAAAGACCCAGAAGCTGCTGCCCGCATCCGCCAGACGCTTGAGGCGAACCGTCCGAACAGTAATGCCCGTTTCGTGGACATGACACTCAGCAGAACCGGTTTGCAGGTTAGTAGAAGCTGATTTCAGATTAGAGATTAGGGAATAGAGATTAGGGATTAATAGTAATTATAATATTATTTTTGCCTTTAATGAAATTCAGAACAGAAGTAAATATCAATAAGCCGACATTCAGCATACGTCCATTGGCGCGTATGCTGTTTGTCGGTTCTTGTTTTGCCGACAATATAGGCAAGCGCTTTCAGGCGGAGAAGTTTCGTGCTGTGGTCAATCCATACGGCGTTATGTATAATCCTGTGAGCATCCTCCACACCGTGCGCCGTTTTACAGCCGAAGTTAAGAACTCACAGTCTATTACCCCAACTTTAGCAAATTCCGTCCCTGTCCTCCCCCCTTGGGGGGATAAGAGGGGGGCTTTACTCCCTTGGGGGGATAAGAGGGGGGCTTTAGTGGATTATAGGACCATAGCCGTTTTTACCCTCGGCACCAACCATGTATATCGCTTGAAGGAAACGGGCGAGATAGTAGACAACTGTCGCAAGCGTCCGCAGCGGCTGTTTCAGGAAGAAGAACTTACCATTGACCAATGTTGCGAAGCACTCTCTGAGGCTGTTGATGTATTAATGGAAATCTGTCCAGATATAAAGGTAATAGTAACCGTCAGTCCCATCCGCTATGCCAAATATGGTTTTCATGGCAGTCAGCTTTCGAAGGCAACACTGCTGCTTGCAGCCGACAAACTGTGCTGCGAGAAAGAAAACTGCACATATTTCCCGGCATACGAGATCGTAAACGACGAACTGCGCGACTATCGCTTCTACAAAGAAGACATGCTCCATCCGTCAGAGCAGACAGTGAGCTATATCTGGGAACGCTTTTCGGAAACATTTTTTGATGATTCCACATTTGATTTTCTTGAAAAGTGGCGCCCTATAAAGGAGGCCCTCGGACATAAACCGTTTAATCCCGACGGCGAAGAGTATAAGCTTTTTATGCAGCGTACACATGAAAAGATACTGAAGCTGAAAGAGGAATATCCAGAGTTGGAAGTATGACTTTGTCCCAGTATTAGAGCAAAATACAAAGTTTTTAAAAAATAATTGCCGTAAAATTTGGTGGTTAAGAAAAAACTCCGTACCTTTGCACCCGCAATTAAGAAACAAACTTAT
>CAKQDG010000086.1 GCA_934219025.1 uncultured Prevotella sp.
TGCATAAGATAAGCTGCATCTCGGCAATAAATCCAAACAAGTTTGGCTTATATTGCTCTCGATTTGCATTATCTTTTCATAAGATAAGCTGCATCTCGGCATAACATTCAAATATCTTAGATAAAATCTATAAAACCATTTTGGGCATCAGACAAGCCGCATTACTATTGACTACAAGAATTAAAGGCAACTTATTGTATCCGTAGATTTTTAGTTTTAACAATATTTTATATTTAAATGTTAAAACAAACATCTCATAGCGCTGCGAGAATATGATATTTTCTGCGAAAAAAAGTTTTGCCGCCAAATACGCGATTTTTGCTTAAAAACGGCAATTCGTTATCAGTCAGAAAGTTATCAGGGAAAAACGAAAACCTGCATACGTTTTTCTTTGACGAAGCAATGCTTCACTGGGAATGAAGCATTGCTTTGCTCCCGAGGAAAGACGCTTCGGGGATGGAAAAAGGAGAAATAAAATGTTAAATCCGGCGCGGTTTCGTGCTGTTGTATCCTGTTATTGGCGGCAGGGAGTTGAAGTGGAAAGCAATGTGGTAAAAATCTTCAACAAAACATGGCAATTATAAAGAAAAAAGACGGAAAACCATGTGTTAAATTGTAATGGTTGTAACACTAAGGAATGTTAATCCGACGTAAAACAATTTACTGCCACTGAAAATATCACCCTCTACCACACATCCAAGCAGAAGAATATTTCTCGTTCAACACAATATATATATATAACCTGCGTTATAATATACGTATATACAAAACAATTTTTATTTTATGATTGAATACATCAAAGGCGAACTTGCCGAGGTTACGCCTGCATATGCCGTAGTGGAGGCACACGGCGTGGGCTACGGCATGAACATTTCGCTCAACACTTATAGCAACATTCAGACCAAGAAAGAGGTGAAGCTCTATGTTTTTGAAAGCATCAGAGAGGACGCTTATGCCCTGTTCGGATTCTCGTCCAGACAGGAGCGCGAGATGTTCACACTGCTCATCAGCGTTTCGGGAGTGGGCGCAAACACGGCGCGAATGATTCTATCGGCACTCTCGCCGGCTGAACTGTGCAACGTCATATCTACGGGCAACGAAAAACTGCTCAAGACGGTGAAGGGTATCGGACTGCGCACGGCACAGCGCATCATCGTGGATCTGAAAGACAAGATTGCCACTGCCGACCTGGGCGGAGAAATCGCCATGGGCACTGCTGCTCCTCAGGTGGCGGTGAACAAGGAGGTGCACGATGAGGCTATCGGAGCGCTCACGATGCTCGGATTCGCACCGGCACCGTCGGCAAAAGTGGTTTCGGCAATATTAAAGGACAATCCGGAACTGCCAGTAGAACAGGTTGTGAAACTCGCTCTGAAACAGATAAAATAATAAATGAAGAACCTAAAGAAACTAACGATATTCATCATCGCCCTCGTGAGCATCAACGTGCTCGCCTTCAACGTGTTGCCACAGATGCAAGACGACCGCTCGCGCATCTCCGTGCGCCGGCAGAGGCAGGGCACGAAAAACGTGCTGCCCACAAGGGAAAACTCAAGGAAAAGCGATGCCGACTCCACGAAGAAGGCTCCTGCCGGTCTCTCGCAACTTGTGATTGAAGACGACTCCATTCCCGACTCGCTGCTACACCCAAGATGGAAGGTGCAGCGCACTGTGCCCATCACCGCCGACGATGCGAAGAAACGCACCGCCGACCTTTCCATGCCCGACAATATCAAGCAGGAGGTGGTATACAACGACACGCTGAACCGCTACTTCCTGGGCTCCAAAATCGGAGGCGGATACTTGTCCACACCGGTGATGATGACGCCCGAGGAATACAAGAAATGGAGCGAAAGGCAGGAGATGAACGCCTTTTTCCGCTCTAAAAACGACGACATCGTGAAGGAGAAAGGAAAGGACAAGTTCTCGTTTTCCGACATGCACTTCGAACTGGGACCGGCCGAGAAAATCTTCGGTCCGGGCGGCGTGCGCATAAAAACGCAGGGTACGGCAGAGCTGAAACTCGGCGCCACGATGAAAAACATCGACAACCCGTCGCTGCCTATCCGCAACCGCAAGACCACGATGATGAACTTCGACGAGAAGATTAACCTCAACGTGAACGGAAAGGTGGGCGACAAGGTGAACATGAACCTGAACTACAACACCGACGCCACTTTCGACTTTGACCAGCAGAACCTGAAACTGAAATACGAGGGCAAGGAGGACGAAATAATCAAACTCGTGGAGGCGGGAAACATCTCGTTCCCCAGCAACTCCTCGCTCGTGAAGGGGGCTTCGTCGCTCTTCGGAATCAGAACCGACCTGCAGTTTGGCAAGCTGAAACTGCAGACCGTGGTTTCGCAAAAGAAATCATCGAGCAAGAGCGTTTCGTCAAAGGGTGGAGTGCAGCTCACACCGTTTGAAATCGACGCCAGCGACTACGAGGACAACCGCCACTTCTTCCTCTCGCAATATTTCCGCAACAAATACGATGCCGCGATGAAGACGCTGCCTAACCTCACCACGGGAATCACGATAAACCGCGTGGAGGTGTGGGTTACGAACAAACAGGGAACGACGACGAACACCCGAAACATCATCGCTCTGACCGACCTGGGAGAGAACCAGAAGGTGAGCAACCGGATGTGGGGGCTCACCGGACAGCCCGTGCCGTCGAACAATGCCAACAGCGAATACTCCACGATGGTGGGCTCTTACGCTTCGGCAAGGGAAATAGACCAGACAAGCACCGTGCTCGACGGAATACCGGGATTCACTGGCGGAACGGACTACGAAAAACTGCAAAGCGCACGTCTGCTCAACTCCTCGGAATACACCGTGAACAATGCTCTGGGATATATCTCGCTGAAATCGGCACTGCAGACCGACCAGGTGCTCGCCATCGCCTACGAATATACTTCGGGCGGACAGACTTATCAGGTGGGTGAATTCGCCTCCGACGTGCAGGACGTTACAAAGGCGCTCTTCGTAAAGTCGCTGAAAAACACCAGCAACAACCCTACTCAGGGCAACTGGGACTTGATGATGAAAAACGTGTACTATCTCGCCTCATCGGTGGAGAAAGACAAGTTCCGCCTCGACGTGAAATACCAGAGCGACACCACTGGCGTGTATCTGTCGTATATCCCCGAACAGCAGGTGAAAGACCTCACGATGATTAAACTCCTCGGCGCCGACCGACTTGACAACAACAACAAGGCTCACCCTAACGGATACTTCGACTATGTGGACGGATACACCGTGAGCAACGGTCGTGTGTTCTTCCCCGAAGCCGAACCATTTGGCGAATACCTGTACAACGCGCTGATTGCCAAGGGCGTTTCGCCAGACAAGGCTGCAAAATACAGTTATACGGAACTTTACGACTCTACTAAGACCATTGCAAAGCAGATTGCCGAAAAGGACAAGTTCCGACTCACCGGACAATACCGCGGAACATCGGCCAACGTGATTTCCCTGGGGGCATACAACGTGCCGCAAGGGTCGGTGGTCGTTACGGCAGGCGGAGTTACTCTGCAGGAGGGCTCCGACTATAGCGTGGACTATTCTGCCGGAGAGGTTACTATCCTGAACCAGAGCATCATCGACGCCGGAACTGCCGTGAACGTGTCGCTCGAAAGCAACACCGACTATGCACAGCAGCGCAAGACGATGCTCGGACTGAACTGGGAGTATGACTTCTCAAAAAACTTCCAGCTCAGCGGTACGTTCCAGCACCTCTCTGAACAGGCGCTCACCACAAAGGTGGCAATGGGCTCCGAACCGCTCAACAACACTCTGTGGGGACTGAACATCAACTGGAAGAAGGAGAGTCAGTGGCTCACCAACATGCTCGACAAGATTCCGTTCCTACACTGCACGCAGCCGTCGCAAATCTCGTTTACGGGAGAGTTTGCCCAGCTCATCGCCGGACAGGCAAGCGGCACACAGGACAATGCATCGTATCTCGACGACTTTGAGAACACAAAGAATTCTATCGACGTGAGCACGCCGTCGGCATGGATAATATCGAGCGTGCCGACGATGTTTCAGAACTACAACGACAAGACCACGCTGCAAAGCGGATACGAGCGCGCCCTTTTGGCATGGTACAACATCGACCCGCTGTTTACAAGGCGAAGCAGTTCGCTAACTCCGGGACACATCAAGAGCGACCTGCACCAGCTCTCCAACCACTACGTGAGAGAGGTGTACACAAGGGAACTGTATCCTAACCGCGACCAAAGCTCATACAACGGCGCCACCGCCACGCTGCCTATACTCAACCTGGCATTCTATCCGTCGGAGCGTGGTCCGTATAACTTCAACCCTAATCTGAACAGCAACGGAACGCTGCCCAACCCGCAACGCAACTGGGGCGGAATGATGCGCCGACTCGACACAAACGACTTTGAAACGGCGAACATCGAATATATCGAGTTCTGGATGCTCGACCCATTCATCTATACCAACAAGCAGGCCGACGCGGCACAGTATGGCGGCGACTTCTACATCAACCTGGGAGAAGTGAGCGAGGATGTGTTGCGCGACGGCAAGAAATTCTATGAGAGCGGTATGCCGGTGGACGGGTCCACGGGATTCACCACCACACAGTGGGGAAAGATTCCAAACCAGTCTACCGTAACCTATGCCTTTGCCACATCGGGCGGAGCAAGAGCAAAGCAGGACGTGGGATTCAACGGCCTCACCGACGAGGAGGAAAAGGCTTTTGGCTCTTATCAGCAATTCCTCACGGCTGCACAAAGCCGCGTGACCGGGGCTGCCCTCGACTCTATCATGGCAGACCCCGCCAACGACGACTACCACTACTTCCGCGGCTCTGACTACGATGCCGCACGCACCCCTATCCTGCAAAGATACAAGAGAATTAACAATCCGCAGGGCAACTCGCCAGACTCCGACATGAGGAACGAGAGCTACGACACCTCTTACAAGACTACTCCCGACGTGGAGGACATAAACCAGGACTACACGCTGAACGAATACGAGAAGTATTACCAGTACAAGTTGAGCATACGTCCGCAAGACCTCGTCGTGGGACACAACTACATCGTGGACAAAAGGGAAAGCAGCGTGAAACTGCGCAACGACACCACGGAGACCGTAACGTGGTATCAGTTCCGCATACCGGTGGACGACTACGAAAAGAACGTGGGCGGCATTACCGACTTCACGTCTATACGCTTCATGCGCATGTTCCTCACCAACTTCCAGCAGCCTATCGTGTTGCGCTTTGCCAACCTCGACCTCGTGCGCGGCGAATGGCGCATCTACCAGCAGTCGCTCTCCACAGGAAGCGAATCGGGAAAGATGGCTGTGAGCGCCGTGAATATCGAGGAGAACAACGACCGCGTGCCGGTGAACTATGTATTGCCGCCGGGCATCCGACGCGAACAGGACCCTACGCAGCCGCAGCTCACCGAGGCCAACGAGCAGGCGCTCGACATTCAGGTAACGAATCTGTCTAACGGCGAGGCCAAGGCGGTTTACAAAAACACCAACCTCGATCTCAGACAGTACAAGCGCCTGCAGATGTTTGTACACGCCAACGCCTTTGAGCAGAATTCAACTAACCTGCAAGACAATCAGTTGGCTATATTCATGAGACTCGGTTCTGACTACAAGAGCAACTACTACGAATACGAAATTCCGCTGAAGCTCACCGAACCGGGACACTACGACAGATACTCGGCTGCCGACTGCAAACTGGTGTGGCCGGAGGACAACATGCTCGACATTCCGCTCAGCGTGTTCACCTCGCTCAAAAAAGCCAGAAACAAGGCGAAGAGCCTGGGACAGGCTTCATACAACTTCCCATACACAGCTTACGACGAGGAGCACCCGAACAACAAGGTGTCTATCGTGGGTAACCCTACGCTCGGCGAAGTGCGCACGATGATTATCGGTGTGAGAAACCTGGCAAACGACCAGAAGTCGGGAGAAATCTGGGTGAACGAACTCAGACTGAAGGAATACAACAACTCTGGCGGCTGGGCTGCTCAGGGCAACCTGAACCTGCAACTATCCGACGTGGGCAGCGTGAACGTAACCGGCAAATACGTGTCGGAGGGATTCGGAGGTCTTGAGGACGGTGTGGCACAGCGCGCACAGGACGACTACAAGACATACAGCGTGACCACCAACTTTGAACTCGGAAAATTCTTCCCCGACGAAGCCAAGGTGTCTATCCCTCTTTATTATTCGGTAACGAAAGAGGAAACACGACCTAAATACAATCCGCTCGACACGGACATGAAACTCGACGACGCTCTCGACGCAATGGAAAGCCACGAGCGAGACTCTATCGAAAGCATCGCCGTGACGAAAACTACAAACACCAACTTCTCGCTCTCTAACATGAAGGTGGGTATTGCAACGAAGAAGCACCCTATGCCGTATGACCCGGCAAACTTCTCGTTCAGCTACAGCCATAGCCACCGACACACAAGCGGCGAGACCACGGTGTATGAAAACGAGGACAACTGGCGCGGATCCATGAACTATAGCTACACGCCGGTGTACAAGGCTTTTGAACCGTTCAAGAAAATAAAGAGCAAGAGCAAATGGTATGACATCCTGAAACGTTTCGGACTGAACTGGCTACCGCAAAACCTGACGTTCAACACGGAGCTGGCCCGAAACTACTACGAATTGCAGGAGCGCGACATGGAGAGCACTGAAAACTCCGAACTGCCGCTAACCTTCAACGAGCAATTCTTGTGGAACCGCGAATTCTCGATAAGATGGGACCTGACTAAGAATCTGCACATGAGCTTCAACAGTGCAACGCATGCCGAAATCGAGGAGCCTTACACTCCGGTGGACAAAAGTCGCTACCCCGACCAGTATTCGGCATGGAAGGACTCTGTATGGACAAGCATCAAGCACATGGGACGCCCGCTGGACTACAACCAGAACTTCACGGCTTCATATCAGGCTCCGCTGAATCTTATACCGATTTTCGACTGGATTAATGCGGATGCCAACTACAATGCCACTTACAACTGGACACGCGGAACAACACAGGAGGACGGACAGTCGCTCGGAAACGTGATTGCTAACAACCGAACCCTGAACATCAACGGGGCACTGAATCTGGAGAAGCTCTACAACCACGTGCCGTTCCTGAAAAAGACTAACGACAGGTTCAACAAGCGCCCGTCGATAACGCAAAGGCGAAAGCCTAACTCTATGGTGGCGACAAAGGACAAAAAGAAAAAGCCTACCGAGGACGAAAAGAAACTGCCTAAAAACAAGAGGGCTTTTGAAAAGGAAATCACTCTGATGCCTGACACCACGCTGACCATCAGCCACGGCAAAAACAGCAAGAGGCTCGTGGTCTTGGCTAAAACCGCCGACGGAAAACTGTTCAACCTGAAATACAGAAAGGTGGACAACAACAAGATTAAGATTACTTCAAAGGTGGACTCTGCCACTAAACTGAAACTCACGGTAACGGCAAAGGAGCCGCTCGAAAACATGAGTTGGTACAAGACTATGCAGGTGGTGGCACGCGGACTGATGATGGTGAGAAACGTGAATATCTCTTACCGCAACCAGTATGGACTGTCGCTCCCTGGATTTATGCCTGAAGTGGGCGACGTCTTCGGACAGCGCAGCAAGGGCATCATGGCTCCGGGACTTGACTTTGCCTTTGGATTCATAGACGATTCGTATGTCAAGAAGAGTGCCGAACGTGGATGGTTGCTCATGGCAGACAGCGTGGCAACACCGGCCACTTCGAGCAAGACGGAAGACCTGCAGCTGAGGATGACTCTTGAGCCGGTGAAGGATCTGAAAATCGACCTCAACGCAAGTCGCACCATGACTACGGCAAAGAGTGTGCAGTATATGTATCAAGGTATGCCTACCACACAAAGTGGCACGTTCACCATGACTACAATCAGTCTTGGCTCTACATTCGAGGGCACCGGAAATGCCAACAACGGCTACCACTCGGCAACTTTCGAGAAGTTCTGCAACTCGCTCGAAGGTTTCCGCCAGAGAGTGGAAAACCAGTATGCCGGCGCCACATATCCTGCTGGGTCTATTCTCGCCGGACAGACTTTCAATGCTGACAACGGAACAGTGAGCAAATACAGTGCCGATGTGATGATTCCGGCTTTCCTCTCTACTTACACAAGTATCGGGGGAAATTCGCTCGAACTGTTCCCCGCCCTGTCAAGGTTGCTGCCAAACTGGACAGTGAGATACAGCGGACTGGGCAGACTGCCGTGGTTCCGCGACGTGTTCAAGAGTTTCAATATCAACCACTCCTACAAGAGCATATATGCCGTGGGTTCATACAGTTCGTTCAGCACATATCAGGAATATATGAACGGGCTCGGATTCATCACCGATGCCACAACGGGCAACCCTACGCCAAGTAGCATGTTCAACGTTTCAACGGTTAGCATCAACGAGTCGTTCTCTCCTCTGCTCGGTGTGGACATGACTTTCCACAACAACCTCACGGCTAAGTTGGAATACCGCAAGACAAGGGTGCTGAGCCTCAGTATGACAAGTGTTCAGCTCAACGAATCGTCGAGCAACGACTGGGTGGTCGGCATGGGCTACAAGATAAACAATTTCGACTTCTTCGGTCTTTTCGGCGGCGGAAACAAATCACGCAAAGTGAAAGGTGCCAAGAACAAGAACAACAGTCAGGAGCAGAACCAGAACAGCAAGAGCAACAGAAACAATAGTCGTAGTGGCTTCAACACCGACCTGAACCTGCGTCTCGATCTCTCGTTCCGCAAACAGGCTGCCATCTGTCGCGACATAGCCTCCATGACCAGTGCGGCAAGCAGCGGCAACTCTGCCTTCAAACTCTCGTTTGCTGCCGACTACACGCTGTCGAGACTCCTAACAATGAGTTTCTACTACGACCGGCAGACTAACACGCCGCTCCTCTCGAGCAGCAGCTATCCGACAACGACACAGGACTTCGGCTTGAGTCTGAAATTCTCGCTCACGAGATAGTCTCTCGGACAACTCGGACGGCTCGGACTACTCAGACAACTCCGAGCCGTCCGAGAGTCGTCCGAGAGCCGTCCGAGAGTCGTCCGAGAGTCGTCCGAGAGCCGTCCGAGAGCCGTCCGAGAGTCGTCCGAGAGTCGTCCGAGAGCCGTCCGAGAGTCGTCCGAGAGTCGTCCGAGAGCCGTCCGAGAGCCGTCCGAGAGTCGTCCGAGAGTCGTCCGAGAGCCGTCCGAGAGTCGTCCGAGAGTCGTCCGAGAGCCGTCCGAGAGCCGTCCGAGAGT
>CAKQDG010000087.1 GCA_934219025.1 uncultured Prevotella sp.
TTATGCTTCCTACGTGCAAATTTAGCGATTATTTGTATAAGCAACAAGTTTTTATTAAAATAAACATATTACTTGAGCGGAGCACACTGGAATTCGAATCAGATAAGATGCGTCACCTTTATTTTCTTGTATACTTTGTTAGACAGTCCTAACTCTGCCAAGGTGTTGTCCTTGATAATCAGCTCCCCCTTCTGCAAACCGGCAATGGCTTGTTTTATTTCCTGGAAATCACGCCCTGATACACCAAAGAGGTCTTTTATCACGCTGTCGGCAATGGTCTGCTGTTTCATGATGAGCGGATACTGCGCATTGGCATAAAAGTCAAAATGCTTGCTCTTGAAACTGTCCATATTCTGCGTGGCAAGAATAATGCTCAGTCCCTTGTTTCTGCCCACGGCGATAAGGTTGCGAAGCGGATGGTTGTCGAAGTCAAGCATATAATGAGCCTCATCAATAACTGTGAAATGCCGGATTTGCACATAATCGTCGCTCACCGCCTGCTTAGGCAGTTCCTCATAGATACTGTTAAGCTTCGAGATAATGAAATATACAATAGCCTTAGCTATCGGTCCATCCTTTGGAAAGGCATTCATCTTTACGATAAAGCACTCATCGATTAGACTCACCTTGTCTTCCGAAGCAAAGAGATTGTTTCTGATAAGCTGTTTCAATACCGACGTCACGCTGTCGTCCTTATCGGGATTAGGCATCTTTTCCTGATACTTCTTCAGCATCATGCTGAAAGTGATGGGCTTTCCGGCAGTCTGCTTATAAGCGTTCACGATAGCCTCACTCAACCGGTTGCTCATCGATGCGCTCACCGTAGCCCGGTCTATGGCACACAGAGCACTCGCCATCTCCGTAGAATATAGATTAATCTCGTTGATGGTCTTGCCCGAAAAGTCCTTGAATGGCGTGAAAGGCAATGGAGCCTGAACGGGATCGAGAATACAACTTCTGTCCACATCAAACAGAGCCAGCCAATTGGCATTGGCCGGGTCGGAGAACTCCCCTTTGTAGTCGAAGAGCAGGAAGTTTACGGGATAAGGTGTGTCGGTTGAGAGAGTGCGGAATTGCTGTATCAGCACCGCCAGAAGATTTGTCTTGCCCGAGCCTGTGGCTCCCGCCACCAATATCTGGGCGTTCGACACCGAGCGCCCGTTGATGTTCAGCTTCGCCTCCATGTCGTCGGCATACTCGCCTATCAGCAGTTCCAAGGCTGGTATGCCGTTGCCTCCGCCCCTTCTGTTGCTCTCGGCAAAGAGGAAAGCATTCAGATTCTCGTCTTCAGAGAGATAATCAATGCCGCGATATATTTCCTTTGCCACGATGCGGCCCACTATGCCCGAGTTCTGCCAGTCCACCTCACAATCCTTATACCTCAGTTTTAGCAATGCCGAGAAAAGCGACTTTTTGTTGTCTTTTGTAAAGAAACTTGGCATGATGCGCAGTGAAGTCTTCGACATCATAATCTGCGCCAAATCATCTGTATGTCTTTTGTCCGACAGACTCAAACTGGCTATCAAGCAGATACGCATCACCTTATTCATAGTGAGAATGCAATTCTTCTCTCCCTCTACCTGTTGCGAAAGGTTCAGCCGTCTTTCCAGTTTCTCCTTTAGTGGCATAACAGCATCTGTCATATCCTCCGCCTGCCGTATATTGTCTAATGCTACTTCCATAATGCCTTTTTTTATTGCTCTTTAATTCCGAAATATCCGTCTTCCACATGCGTGCTCTGGCTCTCCACATCCCTTATCAGCGTGTAAGACCGCGAAACAAATGGCTCCAGTTTCACGTAATCCTTGTCCTTGCGAATCTCCGATGTGGTGCACAGGAGGATAGTCTGCTCGGCAAGTCCCGGAAAATATTCCTCCATCAGCACATCACGGCTCTCCTCGTCGAGCACACCCATCACCGTATCAATCATCACTGGCGGATTATAGTCGCCCAAATTTCTCAACACCTTGAGCAACACCTGTATGAAGATTTGCTTGGATGCCGCATTAAGTTGGTTGAGCGAAATTTCATTGCCAGCCTTGTGATACAGTCGTATGGTGAAATTCTCCATTGAGTCAGACAATACCACCTTGGCTATGCAGCCCTTGTAAGAAATCAGCAGTTTGTTGAGCTGCTGCTTCATGTCCTCTTCTATTTTCTCCTTTTTCCGTTTCAGCAAAGTGTCGGCAACGTCCTCAAAGAAAGGCTTCAGGCGTACCAGTGTGTCAAACTTCACATCTGGCTCCTGCTGAATCTGCACGTCAAACTGATGAATCTTGCGTTCCAGTTTGCCGATATTAACCTGTCGGTCGTCATACTCCTTTTTCAGTGTGTCCAATTCATGGCTCACCTGTTCGTAAGCCTTGATGATTTCGGTGTTTCCGCTCACCATGCTCCTCCTCAAGAGAGCTATCTGACTAAGTTTGTTGTCATAATTCTCAAGCCGTTTCTCCAGGTCATACTTACTGTCGTTCAAGGCAATAAATTCATTCACGGCATTGGCATTGACGAGAGACTTCAAGGCTTCAAACTCGCTGTCGTCCAGAAAAGCATACTCGTCCTTGCTGCTCAACTCCTCCTGCTGACTGGCAAGATAAGCCAGCACATCCTCGCCAGACACGCTCTCCGGACACAGTAGCTTTGCTTTCAGATAACCGAGAATTTTTCCCGTAACCTCTCTCATCTGCTCCAGCGAAAGCACTCCCTCGCGCTCTTGGCGCAAGGCATCCTTCTGGCGTATGATGTCGTTCACCTTGTTGGTGATACCTGTGGCAAGCTTCGGGAAGAACACGTTTATCTCCAGTGTCTCAACCACCTGCTTCAGTTGAGCGTTGTATCTCTTCGAGAGCTCCTGCGTCTCTTTCACGCTCATTTCCAGTTCCTGAATTTTGCGCTCCGTCTCGGCAGAATCCTTTGCCCCCTCCTTGGCTGCATCATATTCAGCCTGGATAGAGACGAGATACTTGTATTTCTCGTCTTGCAGCCTCAAATTTTCTGTCTGCTGCTCACCCAGAGTGTTGCGCTCCTCGCAGAGAGAGTTGTATTCCTCAGCCTCCTTCTGCGCCTCCAGTCGTCGCGCCGCCCATTCCTGCTGCAGATGTTCCGAGGCATTCTTCAGTTGCAGATACTTGTTGAAGCCCATCACGTTCTGTATGTTGTCCTTGATGATTTGGGCAAACACGTTCTCCTTCAGCAGTTCGCTCGACTGCATTGCGTCGAAGAGGAAATACTTCGACAGTTCCTGCGGCAGGTTGGCCTTGATGATTTTGTTCACCTGCTGCTCGTTCTCTGCCCGTTGTTGCGGCGGCATCGCCGAGCCATACACAAAACTGCTGCCGTTCATGTTCAGCAACACGCTCTCCACCGGCTTGTTGGCGGGGTTGAGCTTGTAGGTGCGTCGCAACAGATACTTCTGGGTCTGTCCCAGCACCATGCCCTCAAACGACAGTTCGAGCATGATGGTAGGCTCCACCTTGCCTAAGGCGCCATTGTTGAGCAGTTCCTGAAAATGTGCCTTGTTCTGTATTTTCAAGCCATAGAGTGCGCCACAGATTGCCTCAAACAGAGTAGTTTTTCCGCCGCCGTTCATACCGCCAATCAGAATGATGGGCTGGTCGGCCTTCACCGACAAATCCAGATCCAAGTCCAGATACGTCTTGTAATTCCTTATCTTGATGCGTTTGATAATCATAATCCCATACACTCCTATTTTATCTGAGCTATCGCCTCGGCGATAACCCTCATCGTGTCCTCGTCGTTCATCTCTATCTTGTCCACCTTGGCGGCATGATACTTGCGCAGGATTTCCTCGCTCATCCAGTCGAAGTCAATCTCGTGTTTCTCGCAGAGCGTCCTTATCAGTTCGAGGTCCTCGCGCCGTATGCCGTAGTGCAGGAATTTTCCATCCAGTCCTTTTGCCATAGTTGCCATTTTATTTATATTTATCAGGAAAGAAAGCATCCCATCCTGTCAGATCTGTCGTATTATCTATAGGCATTGAAGAGTAATACCAGTTGTCGTCAGACTGATTGTGTATGATGATTCCTCCCATCAGATGCTTGTCTTTATTCTCTTCATTGTTCATATATTCCAATAATGCATTATGCTTCTCCACACCATTCTCGTCGCTCCCCACTCCTTTTGTATCAAAGAGGAAAACCTGTCTATTTTTCATGCGAATAACATAATCAACATAAAAGAGCGACTTCTCGCCTGTCTTTTTTATATATGACACGGCATAATTCTGTCTGCCATCATCTCCGTTCTTATACCACCAGTCTATGCTGTCGCTGTTTTCCTCAAGGAAAGCCTCAAAATTCCGTTCTTGGAAAGAGTCGTTGTTATACCGCATATATGGCAACATGGCATGAGCGTGAATGCTGTCGTTCTCTGTATAAGTTGTTTCGTTATACTCGCGTATCTCCGGCACTTCCCATGTGTATTGCTTAAAGGAGCGCTCCTTTCGGTTTTTCTTCCTTAATTCTATTATCTTTGTATAATAGGTAATGGCACGGCTGATGATAGCTGCAAACTTTCCCTTGTTTTTATTATAAAGAATAATACTCGGAACATCAGTTTCAAACACACCGAGATACTCTCCCATCATTTCGTCCATATACGAATGGAGGGTCTTCACGGCAAGTTTCTCATAGCCCGTTAGCAAATCCTTGTAGAATTTGTCGAGTGCCACATTCAGTTCCGACAGATTTTTTGTAAATGATATACGTTTGTTCTCATCAACAAATGTCACACCTACATCTCCCGTTATGTCAACATCCTTCAGTATATCCACCTTTATGGTGTGCTTGTCGAAACAGACATTGTCGATGCTCTCTGCCTGTTGCCTATTCTTTGCTACATCAATCATTATGCCTCCCTGCCCAGCATCTTCATTGCCGGAACCGTCATCATCCCCACCGTCATCATCGGCAAAAGGGTCGGAATTGAAGAGATTCAACTGTATCGGTTGTCTGAACCAGGCTTTATTGAATGCTTCAACCAATACGGGATAGAAATCTGGTCCGAGACGGTTGCGGTCGGCACTAAGATACTGGCTGTATGTAGAAGTAAGAGCAACGTTGTTTAGTTTTTCGCGACGGTAAGAGAGAAGCGCCTTGGTGATATAATTCATGTCTTCGGCAACGATCTCGATGCGGTCACGACTCAAGTTTGTATAAACCCAACCGTGATTCAGAATGCCGTCAGTATAATAGTGCTGTTCGGGCATTCTCATGATTCTTCCCACTGTTTGCGTTCCGAACTCTGCACTCTTAATGTCGCGGAATATCAGAAGAACAGCTGCACGTGGACAGTCCCATCCCATAGCAATAGCCTGCTTGAAGAGCAAGACCTCTGTCAGGTTATAATTATCTTCCAGTCCGTTAGCCATATGTTTTTCGGTAGACAGCCATACGGCAAGCTTGCCATTGTCTACATTGATGTCGTATTCTGCATCAAGCCTTGCCTTCACCATATCCACAATAGCCCGTTCGCCAGCGTTCAGGGTTTCTGAATTATCATTCGGCAGCTGAATCAGCAACAGAGGATTTATTTTCACACCCTCTTTCTCGTATGTCTCTTTCAGCTCCTTTCTCTTGGCAAGCGCCAAATCCAGCAGATAGTCATTTTCTCCAAGCATGCCATCATCGGCATTCACACCGGCATTGATAGTGATGCCGTCTTTTATCATCTCTTCTTTTATTACCTCCTCGCGTGGCACTATATACATATCGTCTGCCGTAGCCAAAGTTGCAGGCTTTGGCGTTGCCGAAATACGTATCTCCACCTTCGGGTTAAGATTCTGCAACACCTTTTCCGACTGCTTTGCTGTGCGACTGGCAAACATGTGCTCCTCGTCTATCACTACGATGAGGGGCAAATGATGCTCCTCCTTGGTGCGCTGCACAATATCGTAGAGGGAAGCAGAGTTCTCGGTGTCTCTCACCATCAGATTGCTGTCTTTATTGATACTCTCCCAATTGACAAAAAACACTTCTCCAGGCTTGATGTAGCCTTCTATAGAATGGTCAAGTTCATCATACATTACAGGCGAAAGGACATGGGTCTCAGAGAAAAAGTTTTTCATGCTCATATAGCTCTGCTGATGCAGTTTATTAGGGGCAATCCATATCACTGCAACCTGCCTGCCTTCTTCTGCCAGTTGCGACGCAAGGTCGTCGAGCATCTTGCTCGACATCACGGTCTTTCCCGAACCTGTCGGTGCCTTGAACACCAGTTTCTTTCTGTCGCCCGGTGCATCAAGCAGTCTCACTGTTTTCTTCACCAAAGCCTCTACGGCTTCTGTCTGATATTTCTTCTCCTGTATCATGGTTGCATTTCTCCTTCTTCATTAAAGTTTAGAGTCAACTGACTTCCGGTAGCGTTGTTTTCATCCGTGTCGTGTTCTCCGTTTTCCATATCGTCATTCTTTGTCAATGGTGCTTCATATTCGGTTTTCTGTTCTGGCAGTATATTTCTATAGGCATCATAGATAGCATCCGGAAGAGCACAAAGCTCCACCTTGTCGAGAACTTCCTCAAAGTTGTCGTCGTAGGCATAACGGGTATTCGAAAACACATAAATCAGTATTTTTCCTTCCACATCCATATTGCGGATTGTATCAGCAAAGGTATCTACCGTCAGCTCGTTGAAAATCACGAGCATCTTTGTTTTTCCATCATCAAAGTAACGGGCATATGATTTCTTTAGTCTCCTTCCGGCAAAGTGTGTCTGCTCGGTATATACATTATTCTTTATACAAAGCAAATCTGTTGATGCGGCAACCAAAGCACGTCTGTTCTTTACTGTCTGCTTGCGGGGAATGAATTTTGTCCTATAGTAGCGCAGGGTGTTTCGGGTTAAGCCATGGACTTGCTCGCCATTAGGTTTTTCAAAACCCTGAATTACTCGTTTATTGCGTTCATACGTTATTTCTTCACATATATGTTTATCGTTACCTTCTGTATCTTTCTCTATACCTTGTACCAATATACATTGACGATGACCACCATCTTCAGAATTCAATTGCATTACTGAATCTAAACTTGTTCCTGACCCAGCAAAAAAATCAAGAATTATTATATTCTTTTCTTTATTTGTATAAAGCAACAATTTCATTAACAATTCACAAGGCTTTGAGAAAGGAAAGTCTATTGACAAATCATTTAATCGGCTTGTTCCTAACGAATTTATACAATCATCTATATAATTTGGCGGAACTTTTCCTTTTTCTTCAGCGTCTTTTTGATAACGCTTAGTATAAACATTCCAAATTGAAGGATTACCATCTTGATCTATAAGAGTTTTCCTCCTAACCTTCTTAAATACAAGCAAATGCTTTTGTCTTACGTAACTTTCCCACGACCATCTCCAACATTTATCATTATTATCAAGTGGTCTTACAAATGCAGCATCTCTAACTTCCTTTGGAAAGACATTTCCTGGAGGAATTATAAAAGAATGGTCTGGACATTCAATATAATATCTTTGATTCGGACGAGAATCCAAAGAACCTTGATAAAGAGATTTTGTACATTCATAATATTCACCAGCACGACTCCCTTCTGTTTCCATAATTGGAAAATCAGCAGTGTTTGGAGCAAAGAATCTATCTACCTTTTGCTTGTTATTAGCATAAACTAAAACATAATCTACTGCAGGAGAAAAGTGTGTACCTTTACCATTTCCTCGTTTCTGAACACGTGAAACTACCGCTATTTGATTTTGTTCACCAAACATTTCGTTACACAATAGAATAAATTGTGCAACTTCATCTGAGCCTATTGAAATAAATACCACACCATCATCTTTCAATAAAGATTTTGCTATACGCATTCTTCTATATATAAACGACAGCCACTTGGAATGACGGTAGCCATCCTCACGGTCTACAAACGAATCGTTGTAGACAAAATCCCTGTTCCCCGTGTTATACGGTGGATCAATATAAATCACATCGATTTTGCCATTATGGGTATAGCTGAGGGCGGTGAGAGCTTCGAGGTTGTCGCCCTCTATAAGGATATGGTTAGGGGCGGTGGCATCGTCGCTAATGATGGCACGGTCTGCCACTTCCTCAAGCACAGGCAGTTCGTCTTCGAGACGCGCCTCAATCTCCTCGGGCTTGTCCTCCCACACAAGACCATACTTCTTTTGCGAGCGGAGCAACTTCAGCAACTCCGACTTCTCCTCATTCGTAAGACCTTCGAGTTCATTTATCTTCTTTGCGAGTTCGTATTTGTTCATAAGCGTTTGGCATGGCTTAAAGAACGCTTGTTAGTTCGCGTTCGATTTTATCGCTCACCCCCAAAGCAGATAAATAAATGTATTAGATGTCTGTATATTCTAAAAGAAATTGGCGCAGGGGCTCTGCTCCTTGTTATGTTCTTGTAAACAGAGGAATTCGCAGTACCTTAGACAACAAGAACAGAAGTAGAGACACGCCTACGCCAACGCCGTATATATGTATATAGCATAAGTTGCACCCCTTCTATATGAAAGGGCGCACTTGTGCCGTGCATAGATACACGTATAGTAGACGTCCACTCCCATCTCCCTCTGACTGTCTTTTGAAAGTTGCGAATTTTCTGTTTATCAGAAGCAAACGTTAGCAAACGTCATTTTCATAAGAATAGCCACACTCCGGACTATCCGTCGGCAACGCATTGCCTTCATCCGAAGAATGACGCTACAAAATTAATCAAAAGAAAATAAAACGACAAATTTACGGGCACAAAAAAGACGGAACGCCAACGCTCCGCCCTATTTTCTATTCTCAAGTTCTTTGTTTTTTATCATATTCAAGTTTCTATAATCGTCCCCTCCCCCGCCTCCCCCTCTCGGGGGCGGAGCAGTTACCTTTAAAATTCATAAACTTGCATATTTGTCATTACTAAATCTGTATCATTATTAAATTTACCTATAAATATCTCAGTTTTTAGCAGAAAGAGTAACTGCTCCGCCCCGGGCGAAGGGGACGATTATAAATCTGAAAGTTCAGTTATCTTATCCTTTTATCCTCCACTCCGTGATGGTGCGTTCCTCACTGCTATAGTTCACGCCAACCTTAACCAATCGTTTGCCATCGGCAGAATATGGAATGAGATAGCCTTTGTCGTCAATCTGACGGAGGGCGGCATCGGC